>JANWWP010000060.1 GCA_025055575.1 Flavobacteriales bacterium
ACGATATATCATTCGGGCGAAAGGCCGGACAGGAAAAGCATTCAACCGGCGCGCCCAAGAATAGAATCCATATCCTAGAAAAAGTTCGTCTGCGCCTTCCCCGCTCAAAGCCACTGTGACGTGGCGCCGGCAAAATTCAGACAAAGCAAAAGCGGAAAATCCGGCTGATATAATATAAGGCTCATCATAGGACTGAAGGATGGCATCCAGGTTTCTGAGCAGCTCATGGTCGGACACCACCATCTCATGGTGGTCCGTTTCTAGGTATTCTGCAATTCTGCGGGCATAGGGCATTTCGTCATACAGGGAATCCGAAAAACCCAGGGTAAAGGTTTTTACTTTCTCCGTGCTCACTTCGCGCGCGATGGCAGCCAGCAAACTGGAATCCGTTCCGCCGCTAAGAAAAATGCCCAAAGGCACATCGGAAATAATTTGACGCTCCACAGACTTAAGGAGCAAAAACTCTACATTCTTGACGGCAGTTTCAGGGTTTTCTTCCGTTTTTTCTGCAACAAATTCCGAAAGACGCACATAGGGGAAGCAGGAAAAATTCCGCTCTTTTATTTCATATTTTAATGTAAAACCAGGTTGAAGTTTAAATATATTTTTATAGATAGAAAACGGCGCCGGAATAAAGCCAAAATTCAGATAATACCCCAACGCACCCACATTAATCTCGGGGCCTGGGCGGAGAATCCTGAGGATGGATTTTATTTCCGACCCAAAAATGAAGGAAGAGCCGTCCCAATAATAAAACAAAGGTTTGACGCCGAATCTATCCCGAAAAGCATATATTATTTTTTCCTGTTGATCGAAAATAACCAAAGCAAACATACCATTCAGTTCCCGGATGGCAGATAATCCATGTCGGGCAAATAATTCTATGATGATTTCGGTGTCGCTTTTTGTTTTAGTTCTAATTTGGTACTTTTTACGGAGCTCCCTAAAGTTATAAATTTCTCCGTTGTACACCATGACATAGCGGCCATCCGATGAATAAAAAGGTTGATTGGCTGACTCCGAGAGGTCGATGATGCTGAGTCTGCGATGTCCAAGGCCAATTTGGATGTGCCCCAAGGATTCCATGAAATATCCTTCGGCGTCAGGGCCTCTGTGCTGAAGAATGCGTGTGGCAGACTGCAAATCTTCAAGACCTAATTGAGGAGCCACAAATCCTGAAATACCGCACATAAACTTTTATAAATAAAAAATGAATGGACTTTAAAAAGTTGTACTTTTATTTTAATTACATAATATAAAAATCATCATTTTTATAAATTGAAATGATAAAATCCAAGTCATAATAATTTCATTGATTGTGCAATATTAATAGTCGTCCCAAAGGTGCAAAACTTCCCGAAGTGTTGGGGTGAGATGGGGTTTTAAATAATTCTAAGGATTTTTCCATCAAGTCCAAATCAAAAGCATGAAAAATAATGAATTAATGAAATTTTAGGATAGAATACGATCCAAAAGCCGGCCAATTTGATACACTAAAAGAGAAATACTTAAGCCCACAAGGTGGGGAGGCACAGGATATTCCACCCCTGGCAGGTGCCCTACCAAATACCCACCAAGCCCCCCGCATAAAGCCCCAAAAGCGCCCCTGGAAGAAGGCTTGGACGTGAAAAGAGCCGCGCATAAAGGCACAAATAATGATACCAGACCCAAGGCGGAGGCTAGGGAAACCAAATGAAAAATATTTCTTTCAATGAGCGCCAAAAAACCTGAGATGAAAGCCACACCCACCACGGCCAGGCGGACCCGAAAAAGATGGCCTCGGGGTGTGGAAGAAAGTTTCAAAAAAACGGGAAAAATATTTTCAGACAAAAGGGCTGCCGGGGCTAAAAGGGCGCCACTGGCCGTGCTAAGAATTGCAGAAAGCAGCGCTCCATAAAAAAGAATCTGAAGGACGGGGGGCATGGATGCGCTGATTAATCTGGGCAAAATGTCCTGAGCCGCCACCGATCCCGAACCGGGTACAATTTCCAGTTTTAAGGCAGCCAGAGCCAGATACAAAGGCACCAAAGCCAATATAAGGTATAGACCACCGCCCAGCCAAGTGCTGAGGATGGCAGCTTTTTCCGTACGGGCCGCATTAAACCGCTGAAAAATATCCTGGCTGGGAAGGCTGCCCAAACCGATGATGATCCAGGCTCCCAACCAGTGCAGCCACGCCACGGGCTGTGGGTCCGGCCAGAAGTCAAAGTGATAGGGTGCGGCCGACTGGAGAACAGCTTGCGGGCCACCGGCCAAAGCGGTCACCTGCCAGGCCGTGAATCCTAAGCCCACCACCATCACAATACCCTGCAAAAGATCCGTGAAAGAAACAGCCCATAGGCCCCCGGCCATAGTGTACACCGTGACCACCGCAGCGCACAACACAATGCCCTCGGCCACTGAAAGTTGCGACACCTGCGCCACCACCAGGCCTAATGCCACAAACTGGCCTGCGGCATAGCTAAAAAAAGTGAAGGTCATGGCCAGGGAGGCCCACAAACCAAAAGCCGGACCATAACTTTTTTCATATAATTCACCTAAAGTAGCCACATTCTGCCGGTACAAAGGCCGCACGAAAAACGCCGCCGCAATAAAAAGGCATAGCGCCGCGCCAAAAGGATCTTCCAAAATGGCCTGAAGCCCATCCATAGCAAATGTGCCGGAAGCCCCTAACATCGTTTCGGAGCCATACCAAAGAGCGAAAAGGGCAGCTGTGTTAAGGGCCATGGGCATATTGCGCCCGGATGTGAGAAAGTCCTGCGCGGAACGCACCCGCCGCATAGCCGCCAGCCCTATCATCAAGCTCAAGAGCAAATACCCCAAAACACCGATCAGAAGCATGGAATGTTCCAGAAAAATCGTGGCTTGTATCTGCCCATTCAACGTTGAAAGGTTTGTGAAAAGTCAATAATGAGGGCGGTGGTAAAGCCGGCTACAACATGGGAGGCTTTAGGTTCGGAATTTTCAAAAATTTTCTGGGGTGCGGCCATTGCGCGCCACTCGGCTCGCCACAGAATTCCTGGAGCAAGATTCCAGTCTGCATTGAGGGAAATCCCAGCCACACTCAGAGGAAAAGTCATAGAAGAAGGCGTGATGACACGGGCCGGATCGCTGTAGCCCTCCATACGAAATGCCAAAGCCCACTTTGAAAGACCACGCCACCGTACCATCCCGCAAGGACTCCACCACACTCCGCCGTCCACGTAGGGAGCCCATCCCACATCCGCCACCAGAAGGCCATCCCAGGCCTCTGAAATATGTTTTCCCAAAATAAAATTGTTGAATAATCGAAAAGTTTGGGGGTTGGAAGGATCTGCTGGTCCTAAAAAACCATGGCTGGCCCAAAACCATGACTCTTTTTGAAAAGCGATACTATAACCCACAGCTGGCATCCTGAAACGGCTTTCAATGCGGCTGCGCTGCCATCCATTCAGCAAAAGAAAAGCCCCAGACCAAGGATTTTGTGTAGAGTGCCATTGCACGCGGATGCCACTCTCATAATACGGAGAATTTTCAGCCTGAAAAGAACGCGTCAGCGTGAAACAATCCCAACCCCGTGCTGTTTCGGCTCCTATGTGGGAAGGAAATATTCCGGTGATGGCCTGGAGCGTCTTTCGGCGATTTAAATACATTTTCAAGGAGGCCTCCATAATGCGCCGCAAGGCCAAAGGTTCGGCAGCGAGATTTTGATCGCTGTAGGAACCTGCCATCAGCGCGGTTCTTACTTCCCATCGGGGCTGAACGTAGGCGGCCTGGACGGAAAGGACATTAACCCGCACCCCACCAAGGTCTGTATGTGAAACTAAAAAAGGCGCTCGACGTCCGGAAGAGGACCTGGGAAAATCGCAGGCCCAATAGGTTTCCAGATAAACACCCGCCTGAAACCTATCCAAAAAGCTGGCGCTAGGCTGGGCATTCATCCCCTGGAACCCACCTATCCATGGGAACGACACAACCCAATGGATGGCCCGGCTCCATAGCCAAAAAGCGGGCAGAAAGGTCCTTACATTTTTCCAGTCAGGATTTTGTTCCAATAAAGCCAGGGCAATATGTAACGCTTGAGTGCAAACATACTCCAACGTTCTTTACTTTGGTCAAATGGAAAGGTTTCGAGCGGCTTCAAATCATAATCAAATTCAGCTAACACAAGACGGCCCTTGCCCGTGAGAATAGGACAACTGGAATACCCGTTGTAGCGGGCCTGGGGCGGAGTGCCGGAGAGCACAGCTTCCAAGTTTTGAACCACCACGGGCACTTGCTTTCGAATAGCAGCCCCTGTGCGGCTCACCGGCAATCCAGCACAATCTCCTAAGGCAAAAACATTGGACCAACGGGGATGCTGAAGCGTGTACTTATCGGCGGCCACCCACCCCTTTTCATCGGCCAATGGACTGGAAGAGACCACCTGAGGCGGCCCCTGAGGCGGGGTGACATGAAGAAGATCAAAGGATTCTTCGAATACTCGACCCTCTCCCTCCGGACTTATGTCACGAAAAACGGCTTTTTTGCCGGGACCGTCCACCGCCTCCAGCCGCCTTCGAAAGTGGGTTTGGATCCCATAGCGCTGTATTACCCGAAGGAGCGTTTTTTCATATTTTTCTACGGCAAAAACCCTCGTGCCACCGCTCCAAAACTCAATATTCATGTGTTGGGCAGTGAGGCCTCTCCGCTGAAAGGCATCCGCAGCCAGGTACATTATTTTTTGTGGTGCTCCACCGCATTTCACCGGGGTGTCGGGCGCTGTAAACAAAGCTCTCCCACCCCTAAACTGGCGAATACATTCCGCAGTGTAAGCGGCCAGATGAAATTCATACACGGAGCACACCTGATTTTTTCCCAAAGTCTCCGGCAATCCTTTTACAGCATCCCACATTAGACGGATACCGAGCGCCACTACAAGGGCATCGTAGTATACCTTTTCCCCACTGGCTAGTATCACATGGTTTTTTTCTGGGAGGAAACCCACCACCGCATCCTTCAACCATTCAACACCCGAAGGAATCACTTTTTCCATTTCTCTCACCGTTTTTCTAACATCGTAAAATCCACCGCCCACCATCGTCCAGGCCGGCTGATAATAATGCTTGTCCGAAGGCTCCACCAGGCGGACACGCCAGTGTGGATGGGTGCGTCTTAAACGAGCGGCCAGAGAGATCCCTGCATTCCCCCCACCGGCAATAACAATGGTTTTTTCTTTTTTAGAAAGCATTCTACATTAAATGTACAAAGCTCATAGAAATCTTCAAGCCTTTTCAGCGACTTTGGTTACAAAATTCACGCGTTCCCCCTGCGCTTTTTAGCGTTGTACCTTTGATGCGTGACAGGAGTTCAGGGATTTTTAGAACAGGAGTTCCCGGACAGGGCTTTGTTGCGGGTGGTGTGCGAAGCCGCCGAAGATCTCCATGTGGAAGCATTCCTCGTGGGAGGCTATGTACGGGATTTGTTTTTAGGCAGGCCTTGCAAGGATATTGATTTTATGTGTGTGGGGGATGGCATTCGATGGGCCGAAGAAGTTTTTAGGAAGTTAGGCAAAGTTGGGGCGCCGGCAATTCACAAAAATTTTGGCACGGCCTCCTTCTGTCATGGCGATTTGTGGTTAGAATTTGTGGGTGCCAGGAAGGAGTCCTACCGCCGAAATAGCCGCAATCCGGACGTAGCGCCTGGCTCCTTGGAAGAAGACCTTGCCCGAAGGGATTTTACCATCAATGCTTTAGCGATACGTCTCACAGGCGACAACCGCGGCGAACTGATTGACCGGTTCGGAGGCCTGAAGCACTTGCAAGAAAAAATTTTAGTCACGCCATTGGATCCCCTCAAAACCTTTGACGACGATCCGCTTCGGATACTCAGAGGCATCCGACTGGCAGCCCAGTTGGATTTTCACCTGGCAGACCCTGTGGTGGAAGGGATGAAAGCCTGTCGGGAAAGGCTTCGAATTGTGGCGCCGGAACGCATCGGAGAAGAAATGAACAAAATGCTGCTGTCCCCCGATCCGGCCAAGGCTTTTAAAATTTTGTTTCAAACCGGTATATTGGAAGTCATTTTTCCTGAAATGGCCCGCCTTCACGGCGTAGAATATCAAGACGGTCACGGCCATAAGGACAATTTCTTCCATACTCTGGACGTGCTTACCCGCCTTCGCCAAAAGACCGATAAACTCTGGCTCCTATGGAGTGCCGTACTGCACGACATCGCCAAACCCCGCACCAAAAAATTTGAACCCGGTCATGGTTGGACCTTCCATGGTCATGAAGACCTCGGAGCCCGGATGGTGCCCGGTATTTTTAAAAAACTGGGCTTACCCCTGAATGAAAAGTGCCAGTATGTCCAGAAATTGGTGCGCCTGCACCTGAGGCCCATTGTCCTCTCCAAAAAGGAAATTACCGATTCGGCCATCCGTCGGCTCATCTTCGAAGCCGGAGACGATCTGGAAGACTTGATGCTGCTTTGTGAGGCCGATATCACGAGTAAGAACGAAGCCAAAGTAAAGCGCTACCTGAGCAACTACCAGTTGGTGCGCCGAAAAATTTCCGAAGTGGAAGAACGCGATCACATCCGCAACTTCCAGCCCCCGGTGAGCGGAGAAGAAGTGATGCAACTCTTCAACCTGCCTCCGGGCCGGACAGTGGGTATTCTGAAAAATGCCATCAAAGAAGCCATTCTGGACGGGGTCATTCCTAACGACCGAGAGGCAGCACTTCGATTATTGGTAGAAGAAGCGCGGAAGCTGGGGCTGACTCCAGCGAATGCGGTATGAGCCAAACAGGCGGATTGGTGGTGGTGGGCGGCCCCACCGCATCCGGCAAAACTGAGCTGGCTGTAAAGCTGGCGATCGGGCTCGGCACCGAAGTGGTATCCTTCGACTCCCGACAATTTTATCTTGAGATGAAAATTGGGGTAGCCCGTCCCACTTCCGAAGAAATGCAGGGCATTCCCCACCATTTTGTGGCCTCGCACTCCATCCATAAGCCTCTCACAGCAGCCTCCTATGCAGAACAAGCTGCTGCGCTCATTGAGAAATTGCTCCGGGAACGAAAGTTTGTTGTTTTGGTCGGTGGATCTGGATTTTATTTAGACAGCCTGTTGTTTCCCACGGACCCGATGCCACCACCCCATCCTGAAGCGCGGCTCCAGGCACGGAACATGTCCTTGAAAGAACTTCAGGATTTTTGTGCCCGCCACGACCCGCAATTTTTTGCGCATACGGACCCGCACAATCCCGTCCGCCTGGCCCGGGCCGTAGAGATCTTTTTAACCACAGGCCGTCCATTTTCGCATTGGCGCAAAGGAAGGGTAAGAAATGAAGCGCGTTTCCCGTTCATCATTGTGCATCCTGAAATAGCGGATGCCGATTTAAAGCAACGCATCTGGAAGAGGACGACAACCATGTGGCAGGCCGGTCTTCCAGACGAATGCCGCACGCTTATGAACTGGAAGGACCTTTCGCCCCTACGCACTGTGGGATACAATGAAACATTTGAATTTCTTGAAGGCCATACCTCAGAATTAGAAACGATCCAAAAAATTCAGGTGAATACCTGGCAATATGCCCGCCGTCAAAAAACCTGGTTCCGGAGGCAGTATCCAGAAAAATACTGGCCCCTCGCAGATCCGAAAACCTTTTTAAAAGAAATTCAGAAGGGAAAATTACGCCTCTGGTGAAGCCCCAATCTGGGTGTCCACTTTAAGGCTGGTAATCTCTTTATCAAAAAGATAGAGTCCGGGGGATTCTGTGCCAAGAATGTTAAGCTTATCCAAAATGGTCCGACTCAATTTTTCTTCCTCATGCTGTTCTGTGACATACCATTGCAAAAAATGCAACGTGGTGTAATCCTTAAGACGGGTACACAAATCCACCAATTCGTGGATGGATTGGGTGATAGAGGATTCGCTGGCCAGAACATCCTCAAACACTTCGCGTACGCCTGAAAAGTGGGTCTTGGGTTGGGGAACGGCTGGCACAAGGGCGTGGCCCCCGGCATCGTTAATATATTTCATCAACTTAAGCATGTGGGTACGTTCTTCATCGGACTGGCGGTAAAGAAATGCTGCACAACCATCTAAACTGTGGCTTTCGCACCAGGAAGCCATGGACAAATACAACGCAGATGAAGCCGATTCACGGGCCACTTGCTCATTGAGTCGTTTTTCAATTTCAGAAGGTAACATAGGAAAAAATTATTCTTTTAAACAAATTTAATTCAGAAAGGGTTTTCAGAAACGGTGTACTTGACTCCATCTTGAGCCAGAAGGGTTTTGGGGAAAATTCGCCGGGCCTCTTCTAGAATTGCAGCCGGCGAAGGATAACGGACGGAAAAGTGGCCGAGCAAAAGATGATGCGCCCTGCAGGCCAAAGCCGTCCGAGCGGCCTCCTCGGCGGTGGCGTGCAACGTTTCTTTGGCACGCGCGGCGTGTTCTTGAGTGAAGGTGGCTTCATGATACAGAAGCGTGGGCTCCTGCACCCATTCGGGTAAGGTTTCACAGTAGGCCGTGTCGCTGCAATAGGCATAGCTCCGGGGAGCCGGAGCCGCTTCCGTAATTTCATCATAGGCATAAAAACGTCCTTGGGCATTCCGATAGGGTTCTCCGGCCTTGATGCGCTGAATGTCTTCCAGGGTTGGCTGCTCCAATTCCAGCCATTCTTTTCGGATTTTTCGGGGCCTGGGTTTCTCAGCGAATAAAAAACCGGTGGTAGGCACTTTGTGCTTTAAGGGAAAGGACCAAATCTTTAAATTTTCAGTTTCGGCCATCAAATTTTTATCCAAGGTTTGAAGCGGAAAAAACTTTACCGGAAATTTTAGCCCACTGCCCGAAATGCGTTCAAAATGCTTTAAAAAATCCTGAAGATCGGCCAAAGCGTACACTTCCAATTCTTTCTGTCGTCCCAACAAACCCATCGTGGAAAGCAATCCTGGCAATCCCAGAAAATGGTCCGCATGTAAATGGGAAATGAAAACTTTAGAAATACGGTTGAAATTCAGATGAAAACGCCGCATTTGCATTTGTGTGCCTTCGCCGCAATCTACCAGGAACCAATCCCCGCCATGGATCACCAATTGGGCTGAAAGACCGCGTTCCACCGTGGGAATGGCGGAGGAGGAGCCCAGCACGATGACAGAAAATTCCACGGCGCCCAAAATTGGATAAAAAGCCTGAATATTTCATATTCACCTCCCCGACCTTTTTTAAGGCCCGCCTTCTTTGCCTCCAACCCATCCCAATTTCAGGGATTACACATCAGGCACACGGCTGGATCTGCCATGGACTGACCGTGTTCGGGAGGCCGGGCATTTTCCGCCGCACAATGGGGGCAGCGCCAGATGGTGGCTTTGGCTAAACGTGTTGGAAAACCACACAGGCCGCACGGTAGTCCGGGCACATTCTCCTCTGGACCAAAACCCTGCCGGCCGCAGGAGGGACAAACATTCAGATAACGCCGGAGAAGATCCCTGGCAGCCTGCTCAATGATCCTTTGCCGGGCTGGGTTACGATGGGCCCGGAGATCGGTCTCAGCATAGATTACGCATCCCTGAAAATCATCCCTGAGTTTTTCCCAATCGCGCAACAAAATTTCCAGCGTCTCCGCATTCTTCGAAGCTTTAATCAACCGACCTTCAGACTCTGCTTTTAAAATGACACCATACGCCGGAAACCCACATTTTTCAGCAAAATGCCGAACGTCATCGGGATATGGCGTTTTTTCCCTCAGAAAGGCTACATCCGAAGAAAAAGCCCGGCCCACTATGGCCGAAGGCCACGCTGGGGAATACAACACCAGAACTTCGGTATTCAGATACAAGAAAGGACTTGCCGGGTGCGGATTGAAAGCGCCTTCACTGCCGAGGCCAAAATCTGCCCGAGGGTTCAGTTCTAAAGCCTTCCGTGCTTTCAGGAGAGCCGTTTCCCGCTGTCCTGCAGGCCGTGCCACTTCCCCGCTGAAGGTGCCCCAGAGGTCCGTATCAAAACCCTCCGCCACCTGCACCTGGAGGCCTGCCTCAGCCAAAATAGGAGCCACTTGCCGCTCCTTTCCATGCCGGGTAAGAAATGCCACGCTATGTTCCAAAATGGGTCGTATGGCATCACAAATTTGCCACGCTTTCAGCAAAATGAGGAATCCACGATGGAGATGCCCATATGCCTCAAGTCTTTCGATTTTTGCCGGGTGGGAAAACCCATTTCTATCCGGCTTTTTAATTATTAGTTATGGAGGAATTTATGGAACCATTTCGGATTGAATTATCGAACGGCTAATAAAGAATACTTCGACTTTGGCATTGAAAATGACAAGCTGACAGACAAATAAGGATTCTGTCACAATAATTAAAAAATTGAAAATCAATTACTCGCAATTTATTTTATCAAAATACCTTGTCATAATCCAAGTACAAAATGGAAAAAATGACACCTTTCATAAGATTTTTAGGTTGTGGCACAGAAAGTGATACGGGTGGGGTGAAATTGTCAAACCTCAAAAACCATAAGCCTATGTCAGACATCAAAATCAAACCCCTCGCAGACCGGGTGCTTGTGCAACCCGCGGAAGCCGAAACCAAGACAGCTTCCGGCATCATCATTCCGGACACCGCTAAGGAAAAACCTCAGCGCGGCACCGTTGTAGCCGTCGGAAACGGTAAAAAAGACGAGCCCATGACGGTGAAAGTGGGCGATCAGGTGCTGTATGGTAAATACTCTGGCACCGAAGTGCAAATTGATGGGAAAGATTATCTCATCATGCGCGAATCTGACATTTATGCAATCATTTAATTCTAACAAGTAAAACCCAAAACAAACACAACACAGTATGGCAAAAGAAATCTTTTTTGACGCGGAAGCCCGCGAACGCCTGAAACGCGGGGTGGATACCCTGGCTAACGCCGTTAAGGTCACTTTAGGTCCCAAAGGTCGCAACGTCGGTCTGGATAAAAAATTTGGCGCACCCGCCGTTACCAAAGACGGTGTGACGGTAGCCAAGGAAGTGGAATTGGCCGATCCCGTGGAAAACATGGGCGCCCAACTGGCAAAAGAAGTAGCCAGCAAAACGGCCGACATTGCCGGCGATGGCACCACCACAGCCACGGTATTGGCTCAGGCTTTGCTGACCAGTGGCTTTAAGCATGTGGCCGCCGGCGCCAATCCGATGGATTTGAAGCGCGGTATCGACAAAGCTGTTGCTGCCGTAGTGGAAAATCTGCGCAAAATCAGCAAAGAAGTGGGCAACGATAACCAAAAAATTGAGCAAGTTGCCACCATTTCTTCCAACAATGATTCTTCCATCGGCAAACTCATTGCAGAAGCGATGAGCAAAGTAGGCCGCGAAGGGGTGATCACGGTGGAGGAAGCCAAAGGCACCGAAACTTATGTGGACGTGGTGGAAGGTATGCAGTTCGACAGAGGATACATTTCTCCCTATTTTGTCACCAACCCTGACAAAATGGAGGTGGAATTAGACAACGCCTACATTTTGATTTACGACAAGAAGATTTCCACCATGAAAGAGCTTCTGCCGGTTTTGGAACGTGTGGTTCAAACTGGCAAGCCCTTGCTCATCATTGCCGAAGATGTGGACGGCGAGGCTCTGGCCACTCTGGTAGTCAATAAACTGCGCGGTTCTCTGAAAGTGGCTGCCGTTAAGGCTCCTGGCTTTGGCGACCGCCGGAAAGCCATGCTGGAAGACATCGCCATCCTCACCGGAGGTGTGGTGGTGAGCGAAGAGCGCGGCTACAAACTGGAAAACGCCGACCTCAGCTACCTGGGCCGTGCTGAGAAAATTTCCATTGACAAAGACAACACCACAATCGTAAACGGCGCCGGCAAGAAGGAAGAAATCACGGCCCGCATCAATCAGATCAAAGCTCAGATTGAAACCACCACCAGCGATTATGATCGCGAGAAACTGCAGGAGCGTCTTGCTAAATTGAGCGGCGGTGTAGCTGTTCTGTATGTGGGCGCTGCCAGCGAAGTGGAAATGAAAGAGAAAAAGGATCGTGTGGACGATGCCCTGCACGCTACGCGTGCTGCCGTGGAGGAAGGTATCGTGCCGGGCGGTGGCGTGGCCCTGATCCGCTGCATCCCTGTGCTCGAGCAGCTCAAAGGCGCCAACGAAGATGAAACCTTCGGTATTAACATCGTGAAACGCGCCATCGAGGAGCCTCTGCGTCAGATCGTGGCCAACGCCGGCATGGAAGGCAGCATCGTGGTGCAAAAAGTGCGCGAAGGAAAAGACGACTTCGGCTTCAATGCGCACACGGAAAAGTACGAGAACATGTACGCTGCCGGTGTGATTGACCCCACTAAAGTGGTGCGTGTGGCCCTGGAAAATGCCGCTTCTATCGCAGGCATGCTCCTGACCACCGATTGCGTTGTGGTGGAGAAAAAAGAAGAAAAACCGGCACCTGCTCCCGGAATGGGCGGCGGTATGGGCGACATGATGTAAGCCCTCCGGTAGGATAAGATGTTAAAAAGCCCGGTTTCAGAACCGGGCTTTTTATTTTTTCATGGGAAGTAAAGCACGATAAATTTTTTCAGACAATAAAGGGAAAAGGCCCGCTCCGCCATTTAATTAGCTCCTTCAAAAAAACTACCTTGGAGCCAAAGAGTATTGTCCAGTCGCATCCAAGCCCACGAGTGTTCCAGAGATTGCGCCAATCCGGGAATGTGGTCATCCATCTCAAATGAAGTTTTAGCCTTCATTAAAGATAGAAGGAAGATAGAACCGCGAGAGATGCTTTATTTGGTCTTTTTGAGCTTATTCCAGCTGAAAGCTACAGAACCATAAAGAAGCCGCCCGATCAGGGGTCCGCCATAGATCTCACGCCGCCGGAAGTTGGTGATGTTATTGCCTCCCAGACGCACGGTGGTGGTGGTAGATCCGGCATCCACCGAATAACTTATCTGAGCGTCCAAAATGTAAAATGCCGGCACTTGTCCGATGCCAAAAGAACTTTGCCACAAGTAGCTGTCCACCCATTGGAATCCGGCGCCAAATCCCAGACCTTTCCAGACACGTTGGCCGGAGACCTGGGTGTTCACTTTATGCTCCGGCGTGTTAAACCCGGGAATGATTTCGCTGTTAAGGCCTTGGGTGAGCAATCTGTTGTATTGATAATTGGCATTCCAGTTGATTTTAGAAGTGATGAACCAGGTGATACCCACCCCGCCGCCTACACTTCGTACAGTTTCGGCAGCGTTCACAGGGATCTGATAGCGTTCGTAGTTGCCCGTGACAATAGCATCAAACCCGGACTCCTGACCGGCCTGGGCGCCGCCCAGCGGACGCACCACCCGCACATCTCCAATGAAATTGGTGTACCAGTTATGAAACACGTCGGCATCCACATACACTTTGTTGGCAAAGAGTCCGCGATAGCCCACCTCCACGGTTTTTACATTTTCAGGCTGCAGTTTGTCGTAGCGGACGGTTTTCAGGAGAGCAGGATTCACTTTATTCAAATCCCCACCGACGGCCTCCAGACTGTCTAAAAATTCTGTGACGGAATTTAATGTATATAAATTATCAAATCCGTTGAGGTTTCCGAGAAGTTTGATCGGACCTAGGTCTAGCCGAATAAATTGGTTCTGCAAAGTGGGATTGCGGAAGGCCATTTGAGCGCCGACACGGAATGTGTGATTCCGGGCCACGGTATATGAAAGGCCCAGCCTTGGTGAGAACTGTACAGGAAAATTCTGATTCTTATCAACACGCACACTGGCTGTGATGCGCATTTTATCATCCAGAAATTTCTTTACAGCCTGCAGATAGCCCCCGACCTCCCAGTTGGTTATATTTCGGAACCTGGCCCGCGTGTCAGCCGAGCCATCGGGCAGAGTATCAGCCCGGTTGAGGAGGGTGTCCGCAAAAATGGTTCCGAAAGAACGGGGGCGATACAATCTGAAATTGGCCCCTGCGGTAAGGTTGAGCCATCGAATGGACGAAAAGTTGTATTGAACATCGGCATGATACAAAGCTGAACGGTCCACAAAAAGCGATCCACGCTGCAGATTGGCATTTTTTACGATACTTCTCATGACCGAGTCAAAAGGCGCCGTACCGGGCTTATACCAACTGGTGTCTGCGGCCCGCAAAGCCTGACGCATGGCACTGTCCACCATCCATTCTTTGGCGTCATTGTCATAGTCGTTATTCAAATTACCCAAAGTGCTGAAAAAAGTGGACAAATAGGCCGGCACCCACAGGTCTCCAATGGAGGCCCTCGAAACATTTATCCCCGTGAACACGATATCGTAGGAGTTTCCGGCATTTTCTCCTGTGGTGTAGGCCTTGATTAACCAATCGCGCGACTGAAACTGCACCTTATGCTGCATAAAACGGATATCACGAATGGCATATCGGTTGGCACCCTGATAAATCGCGCTTCCATAGCCAAATTTAAAAGTGTAGGACAGCTCCGTATCCTTTTTAAACCTGTAGTGAAGAGAGCCGGAAGCTTTAATGCTGCGCACATTGTTGTTGGCTAATTCATTTTCCATGTAACCGGGGGCATTCACGGTACGCACGTTTAAGCCTTTTTCCGCCACGATGGGATTAAATTCGATGTAGTTGTTGAGGGCTACAAAGCGATCTCTGTCTTCCTGAGAAAGCGTAGAGTCAAATTGCAATCTCTGAACGATGTTGCTCAGATTCACCTTGGCCGACACATCGCCATAACGGTTGGCCACGGGATCGTCGGCTATCCAGTCGCGCATGGTGAGGTAGGAGCCGGTGATTTTGAAGGCCAGTTTGTTGTCTTTCCCCACCGTCTGTGCATAGCGGAAGTTGGCTTCCAGGCGGCGGCGTTCTCCGCCTTTCAGCTCGGCATCAAGTCCTTGATAGTCATAAGGGTTTTTTGAAATCATGTTCACAACACCCTGAAACGCGTTGGGGCCATAAAGCGCCGAAGCAGGTCCTGTGATGACTTCCGTACCCGCCAAATCCAAAGGATTGGCTCCCACCAGGTTGCCCACCGGGAAGTTCAAACCGGGCGCCTGGTTGTCCATGCCGTCCACAAACTGTACGATACGCACCGGGGCAGTGGTGTTAAAACCGCGCATGTTGATGGCCTGAAATCCGGCCGAAGAAGTGTTGATGTCCACCCCGCGAAGGCTGCGCAAACCCTCATAAAAGTTTCCGGCGGGCGCTGCATTAATGGCTTCCGTATTGAGCTTTTGGATAGACACCGGAGCCTCCATGACACTTTCAGAAATCCGGGAACCTGTCACGACTACTTCCCCTGCCATGACGGACACAGGCTCCAAAGCAAAATCTACCACGGAGGTGCCGGCTGTCACCTGTTTTTCCTGGGTTTTGTAACCCACATAGGAAGCGACCAAAGTGTAGGTTTTTTGCGTCTTAAAGTCCAAATTCAGCTTATAGCGTCCGGAAGGATCTGTAGAAGTACCTTTCCCAGTTTCTTTAACTGTGACGTTGGCAAATGGCAAAGGAATTCGGTCGGCGCTAGTGACAGTTCCGGTAATAATTTGGCTGTTTAATAAAAAGAAGGGAGAAACACTCAAGAAAAGGATGGATAGAATGTGCTTCATGAAATGAATTTTAAATTATGTGCGCAAATATTGTATTTTAAAATACAAAAACAAAAAAGCCCCAATAACTTGGGGCCATCGCTTTAAATTAAATAATTTTAATAATAGGTTGGCCGGCGCACTTTGGCCAAATGCTTGGCTAAGCGCACCACCTGACGGGTGTAACCATATTCGTTGTCATACCACACATACAGAGTGAGGTGTCGACCGTCTTCGGAGACAATAGTGGCCTTGCTGTCAAAGATGGAGGCGCAGGCGTTGCCAATAATATCCGAGGACACAAGGTCATTGGAATAGGCGTATTCAATCTGTTCCACCAGTTCGCCAAATAAGGCTTCATGACGCATCAGATTGTTAACTTCCTCCACGGTGACGCTTTTTTGAACGCGTAACATCAGGATCGCCAAGGACCCGTTGGGCACGGGAACCCGCACTGCATTCCCGGTGAGTTTCCCTTTCAGATGGGGAAACACTTTGAAAACAGCTTTGGCAGCGCCGGTTTCAGTGATCACCATATTCAATGCTGCGGAACGCCCACGACGTGATCCTTTATGATAGTTATCCAGAAGATTTTGGTCGTTGGTGTAAGCGTGCACGGTTTCTATGTGTCCGTGTTCAATTCCCAGGTGGGCGTCGATGACTTTCACCACAGGCACCACAGCATTGGTGGTGCAGGAGGCGGCACTCCAAATGCGGTCGCTGTCCGGATCAAAAGCATCATGGTTCACGCCGTACACAATATTGGGAATGTCGCCCTTGCCAGGAGCGGTGAGCAGCACTTTGTCCACACCTCTGGACTTTAAGTGTCGGGATAACCCTTCGCGGTCGCGCCAGGCCCCCGTGTTATCAATCAAAAGCGCGTCCTCAATACCAAATTGGGTGTAATCGATGTTGTCGGGTGCTGCGGCATCGATCATAAAAACACGATGGCCATTGATAAGCAGAGCTTTATTTTCAGGCTCTTCGGAGATCGTGCCGGCAAAGTGGCCATGAATAGAGTCGGAGCGAAGGAGTGAAGCGCGTTTGAAAAGATCCTGATCTGAATAACCGCGTGTCACAATGGCTCTGAGACGCAGTTGAAGCCCTTTTCCGGCCTGGGCCACCAGCTCCCTGGCCAAAAGCCGTCCAATGCGTCCAAACCCATAGAGCACCACGTCTTTGGGTTTGGGTTCAAAAGCCCCTTCGCCCAGTAAGCTGTTCAGTTTAATCCTCAGAAAATCTGAAACGGACGGATGGGCGTTTTTTTCTTCCAACCACTGGGTGAGCAGTTTGCCCAAGTCAATACGAGCTGGGGCCAGGGGCAAATCTGCCATAGCTTCTGCCAAAACCACAGAATCATGCACCGTCATCGATTTCCTCGAAACATTTCGGGCATAACTGTGATGGTTGATGATTTCGCTGGCATCCTGATTGAGAAGGGGCTTGCGGAATAATACCATCTCCACGCCTTTGTCATAATACAATGCGCCTACGGCGTGGATAAGCCGGATGGCAGCTTTTTCGAGTTCCACCCAATGGTTCAGTTCTTTTACATAGGCTTCACTGCCGTTGGTTTGGACCGCCGCTTCAGGAGAATTCATAGGATTGGGATATTGAGGTACAAGTTGATTCTAAAATTCACCATACATTGACAACCTGAATCTAAAAGGTTGGTCAGATTGAAATTTGGATTATGCCTTCCGGTTTTTCTCAGAAAGAAATGGGATAGGCTTGTTAATTCAACCCAAATAGTTCCTAAGAATTTTACTTTTTGGACTTTGGCGGAGCCTTTTAAGGGCTTTTTCCTTAATCTGCCGTACGCGTTCGCGGGTCAAATCAAATTTTTCTCCGATTTCATCAATCGTCAGCCCATGATTTAGACCTATGCCAAAATACATTTTGATGATATCCCTCTCTCTTTCGCTAAGAATGTGCAGGGAACGTTCGATTTCCTGACGGAGAGATTCCTTCAGAAGCTTTTCGTCCGCTTTGGGGCTGTCGCGGTTTTCCATCACATCATACATGGTGCTGTCTTCTCCCTGCACCAAAGGCTGGTCCATGGAGACATGCCGCCCGCTGATGAGAAAACTGTCCTTAATTTTATCTTCAGGAAGATCCATGAGTTGGGCCAGTTCCTGTTCTGTGGGTTCCCGTTCAAACTCTTGCTCCAGCTTGGAAAAAGCTTTATTTAGCTTATTTAGGGATCCCACCTGATTCAGCGGAAGACGCACAATCCGCGAATGTTCGGCGATGGCCTGCAGAATGGACTGGCGAATCCACCACACGGCATACGAAATAAATTTAAATCCGCGGGTTTCGTCAAAACGCTGAGCGGCCTTGATAAGACCAAGATTGCCTTCGTTGATGAGATCCGGAAGACTAAGCCCTTGGTTTTGATATTGTTTGGCCACCGACACCACGAAGCGCAAATTAGCCCGGGTGAGCTTTTCAAGAGCTTTATGATCGCCCTGCTTGATCCTGCGTGCCAGCTCCACCTCGTCCTCGGCGGTGATCAGTTCTTCTTTTCCGATTTCCTGAAGATATTTGTCTAAGGATCTTTCCGTCCGGTTGGTGATGGACTTGGTGATTTTTAGCTGACGCATTGTCATAGGCAGATGAAATTAAGGATTTGTTAAATACGGCTGCAAAGATACATTAAATTAGCCCGCCTCCTGCTAAAATTTAATATTTTTTTTGGCAGGATATTTGATATTAAAGGCCAAACGCATAATAAGCCTTCTCTCCGTTGGGATAAATGCCTTCAATGTAAACGGATCCATCGGAGGATGCCAAAATGTCAGCCAAATCATTTTTAGTACGGACATTTTTTCCGTTCACTTTTGTGATGAGAAATCCGGGTTTAATGCCGACGGCTTTAAGTTTTCCGCTGGACAAGCTCACCACCCTCAAACCCGAAATGTTGCCGTACGCGTTGGTAAACTCTTCCAACTGAGCGCCCAGCAGATTCAGCATATCATCGGTGCGGCGAAGTAGAGTGGTTTGATTGTCTTTGTTTTTCAGAACCACTGGTATTTCTAATTCTTCTTTATCCCGTGTCAAAGTAATTATCACCCGGTCCCCGGGCCGATACAGGGCTATTTGCTCCTGAAGTGCGGAAAAGCTGGAAACGGGCACATTGCCTACCTTGCGAATTATATCGCCTCTGCGGATGCCGGCCGTCTCAGCGGCACCCCCAGGCACCAGATTTTCCACATACACGCCGTTGAGATCCTCAATGGACTTTTCACGGGCCAGATCGCTGTTAATGTCTTTGAGCGTCACCCCCAAAAAGGCTCTCTGAACCCGCCCAAATTCCGCCAAATCATTTACCACTTTACGCACCAGATTGGAGGGGATGGCAAAGGAATAGCCGGCATAAGAGCCTGTGTTGGAGGCTATGGCAGCATTGATGCCCACCAGGTCTCCGTGGACATTCACCAGGGCGCCCCCGCTATTACCCGGATTGACAGCAGCATCCGTCTGCAGAAAAGATTCAATGGCTAAATCCTTGTGGATCACGTCAATCTTTCGGGCTTTGGCGCTTATGATACCGGCTGTCACCGTGGAATTGAGATTGAAAGGATTGCCCACGGCCAGCACCCATTCTCCCACTTTCACATCATCTGAATTGGCAAAGCGAATGATGGGCAGATTTTTTTCATCTATTTTCAGTAGCGCCAGGTCTGTGGCCGGATCCGTGCCCACCACCGTGGCGCGGTAAGTTTTTTTGTTGTTCAGTGTGACATCGATGATGGAGGCCCCGTCCACCACATGGTTGTTGGTGACGATGTAACCATCTTCTGAAATAATGACGCCGGATCCAGTTCCTTCGGCGGGCCTGGGGGGTGTGAAGGGGTTTCCAAAAAAGAAATCGCGGAAAGGATCGTAGGAGTAGCGCGTGCCTTTGATGGTTTCCACGGTGCGGATATGCACCACGGCATTCACGGTTTTTTCGGCGGCTGTGGTGAAGTCCACCCCCACCTCAGGACCCGCCGCATGGGCCGTTTGCCAGGCAGGCAGAGGCGCCTGAACCAAATCTTTGCGATATTCCAAACCCTCCTTTTCTTTTCCCAACCACTTAAAAGCAGCTAGGGTGGTCAGGCTGCTGGCTATACCAATCAAAACGTACACACCGATTTTTTTGATTTCCATACTTTTTAATTTTTATTCTGCATTAACGTAAGAAAATTTTGTGCCATATATTTTCCAGAAAAAAATTGGGAACTTCGCGGTCGATTCAGTCGCGGGTTGCCACTTGTATCATAATCGAATTGGCATGGAATTAATTGCATCCTTATCGAATGGCAGTTTCTTTTTCAAAATATCAGGCCACTGGCAATGATTTTATTCTTCTGGACAACCGCTCCAGGAAAATGGATTTATTGCCAAACCAGGTGGCCCTGATGTGCGACCGGCATTTCGGTATTGGCGCGGACGGCCTGATTGCCCTGGAAGAAAAAGACGGGGATTGGCATATGGCCTACTTTAATTCGGACGGGCACAGGGGAAGCTTTTGTGGCAATGGCAGCCGATGTTTTGCCCTTTTTTTGGTACACCACGGTTTGGCCGACACAGGCGATTGGCTTCGTTACACCGCTTACGACGGCTGGCACAGGACCCGCGTGCTTTCGGAAGATGTGATTGAGACTGAAATGCATGTGGCTGCATTTCCCAGAAGGCTGGAGGGGCATGACCTCAGTGGGGAAGCCTGGTTTGTACATACCGGCTCCCCCCACGTGGTGATTTTATGGCCAGAAAATCCTTTCTATCTGGAGAATTTGGAATTTGAAAAAAAAGCACGAGGTATCCGGGAATCACCTGCTTTCCAGCCGGAGGGTACGAACGTCAATTTTGTGCACCGGGTCAACGGGCAATGGACAGTGCGTACCTTCGAACGCGGCGTGGAAGCCGAGACCCTGAGTTGCGGCACCGGCGTGGTGGCCGCTGCCCTTGTGGCCCGGCATTACCAGGTGACAGACACTTTCTTCATGCGGACAGCCGGAGGCGAACTCCAGGTCCACCTTACCTCAGAAGCCACTCCCATCCTGCGTGGCCCGGCCCGGAAAGTTTTTGAAGGCTTCTGGTAAAAAAAAAGCCTGCCATTAGCAGCAGGCTTGAAAAAGACTTCGTTTCAAAATTCAGGCTGATGCCTTCTTAGCTGTCAGATTCAATTTGAAGTTCACCTCGTCTTTGATGAGCTTATCCCCTAAATTCTTAAAGAATTTTCCGCTGTTGTACTTAATGTCCCACTCCGTACGGTCGATATTAAAATCCGCTTTCACTTTCAAATTATCACCTTCTTTTTGAATAACAGCGGGGAAGGTGATATTTTTTGTGATTTCCTTGATGGTGAGATTGCCACTCACTTTGGCCGAATCTTGACCCAGTTTTTCTACGCCAGTGATCTCAAAGGTGGCCGTGGGATATTTTTCAACATCAAAAAAATCCGGACTTTTCAGATGGCCTAACAACTTGGCATTCATTTCGGCATCGGTGAGATCCACCACTTTGATGGTGGTGAGGTCGGCCACGAATTTCCCAGATTTGGGCAATCCATTTTCCACGGTGAAGACGCCTTCTTTTAGAGCAAAAGTGCCGTTGTGGCCTGCGCCGGTAATTTTTGTGGCATACCATTCCAGACTGCTGGTTTCGGATACCACAGCGAAATTTTCTCCCGCAGCCTGGGCGGGTTGTTGTTCGGCGCCCGTTTCAACGGTTTCCTTTTTCTCCCCGCAGGAGGCGAAAATCATCAGAGTGGCTGTAGATGCGAACAGGAATATTTTTTTCATAGTTTTGATTTTGGCGGCCGCAAATTTCGGAAAAAAAATTCGGAAAATATTTCTTTAAACTTTGCCCATCATTTTTTATCTAAAATGAGAAAAAGGTCTAAAAGCTTATTCAGGCCCGAACCTAATCAATCCACAGTTGCTTGATATCCAGTTCAAAGCACGAGTCGAAAATTCTTTTTGAGAAAATAGTGGATGAGCATGCCCCCCGGCTTTACGCGCACATTGTCCAGATTGTTCAAAATCATGAAGATGCGGACGACATTCTACAGGAGGTTTTTATAAAAGTTTGGAAAAACCTGGAGAAGTTTCGCGGAGAGGCTCAATTGTACACATGGCTTTTCAAAATTGCCCACAATGAAACGCTCGGATTTCTTAGGCGGAAAAAAATATCCCGGTGGGTTCCCTTTCATCCGGATCATGCCCGAACGAAGGCCGCAGATGAAAAGCCAGATTATGAAAAAGCCGAAAAAGAATTTTTTAAAGCTTTGGAAAAGTTGCCGCCCCGGCAAAGGCTTGTGTTCCACTACCGCCACTTTAACCAGATGTCTTACGCAGAAATCAGCCGCATTACGGGTCTGAGCGAAGGCGCCCTTAAAGCTTCTTACCACCACGCTTTCAAAAAATTAGAACAAGCTTTGAAGGCCGTTTTTTAAACTTTTGAATGTTTATACCGTCCAAATAACAGCTTGTTCAGGAAAATGTACAACGGCGAAAAATTCCGAGAAAACCAAATGAAACCTCCGTCTCCGGAATATTTCAAAGAACTGCCACAGCGCGTTTTGAGACGTTATGAACGACGCCGGCAGCGGCACGTCCGCTCGGCTTTAGGCGCTTTGTTGATTCTGATGGTCCTGGCCGGGCGCTGGTGGACGTGGTTTGCCCCGCCTTCCGTGCCTGAGCCAACGGTTTTTCATTCTGATTCCGGCGCACACAACCACGAGTCTAAGGTATGGCTTCAAAATAATTCGGAAACAAAAACGGCTGTGATGGCCGAAAAGGTCACATTATCTCCGGAATCCGGTCTGGAAATTGCGCCTTCCGATTCCGATGAGAGTGCCATTGGCCGGGACGAAATTCTGGATTATCTTTTAGACGAGGGATTTTTTGAATGGGGGTAAGCGCGCCTGAAATTAATGTGCTTTAACAATGAACAATAGAATCAAATTTTTTCAAAAAAATATTCGGAAATGCGCCCTTCCAATGCTCCTGATGGGCTTGGTACTTTTTAAAGTTCAGGGCCAAACCGATAGCATGGGCCAAGGCCGGCTGCGACTCATTCAAGAAAAAGAACGCTTTATCCTGGATAAAGTGCCTTTTCTTGATTCAGAACGAGAGTCCTTTATAAAAATCTTTCGGGAAGCCGAGCAAAAGCGTATGGGCCTGCACCGACACATGCGGGAAACCCGCCGTCGCCTTGCCGAAGAGGCCGATAAGCTCAAGGACGAAGAACTGAACAGACTTCTGGACTATAGGATGAATCTGGAACGCCTGTTGCTTGAAGAAAGGGAAAAATACCAGAAGGCCTTGCGTCAGACTTTCCCTCCTTCCAAAGTTCTGGAGATATTTCAGGCCGAAAGGGAATTTATGAAAAGACTGCACCATCGTTTAAGAGATTTTCCTGAGGGGCCTCCCCCACCAATGAATCCCTACGGTTCGCCACCCCGCAGAGTTCCACATCCAATTCCTAAAAGATAAACCATTCATTAATGAAACCCCAAACCCTCCACCCTATGAAAAAAACACAATCCTTGCTGTATGCAGGCGTTTTAGCGACACTGGGTCTGACTACCATGACCCTGATTTCCTGTCGGCGAAATAAAGAACTGGATAAAGCCGAAAGAGAATTTGCCAGTGATTTGGCCTTGGCTGAAACCTCTTTTCAAGATTTGAAATCTATGGCGGATGAAGCGGCTTCCGGGCAATTGATTCATTTCAAGAGCGGTGAGGCCACGCTGGCCGGCAACTGTGCCACCGTAATATGGGATACCACAGCCACACCCAAAACCATCACGATAGACTTTGGGACGGTCAATTGCCTGTGTCTCGATGGCAGATATCGGCGCGGCCAGGTCATTATCACCTACACTGGGCCCTATAAACAGCCCGGCACGGTGATCACCATCACGCCGCAGAATTATTTTGTGAACGACAACCAGATCCAAGGGCAAAAAGTTGTAACAAATCAAGGCCCGAATGCCCAGGGACAGCCTGTATTTAGCATTGTGGTGAACGGCACTGTGATCAAGACCGATGGGGGCACCATTTCCTGGCAAAGCCATCGGGAACGGACATGGATCGCCGGTTACGACACTCCATCTTTTTCAGATGACGAATACAGCATCACCGGTTCAGCACAGGGTGTGAATGCGCAGGGAAATGCCTTTACTCTCACCATCCTGACACCGCTGGTGCGGTCTTTTGGTTGCAAGTGGTTTAAGTCGGGTACCGTGAAATTGGAACGCACAGGTAAGCCCGAAATTTTGATTGATTATGGAAATGGCGCCTGCGATGGACAAATTCAGATCACCCGCAACGGGCAGACTTTTACGATACAGCTGGGTTAGTGGATGTACAGCCCCTGTTTTTAGGAGTTAATCCCGGTTTTGCCGGGATTTTTTTTAACTAGTCGGCATGAGAACAGGGAAGAGAAAGTTTTACGTTTTCGCGGAAATTCATGTATGAGCTTATTTGCCAGAATTTCAGCGAAGGAATAAGAGTCTTTCCCCAGGGCGAAACTCCGCGAATTGGCCCTCCTCATACATTTTGTATCCATTCACGAAAGTAGCCCGGACACGATGTCGGAAAGTATGGCCTTCGAAGGGGCTCCACCCGCACTTGTACAAAATATTTTCTCGGGATACCGTCCAAGACCGACGTTCTACCAGAACAAGATCAGCAAAATAACCAGGCCTCAGGAAGCCGCGCTTTTCCACCTGAAAGAGGCGTGCCACACGGTGGCTCATGAGGTCCGCCACATGCGTTGGACTCCAGCCCAGATCCTCTGCCAAATCCATCATTGCGGGCAAGGCGTGTTGCACCAGGGGCCCTCCGGAGGGGCAGCGACGATAGGGCAGTTTTTTTTCTTCCCGTGTGTGGGGGGCATGGTCGGTGGCCACCACATCTATTCGTCCATCGGTAACAGCCCGCCGAATTTCATCGCGATCTTCACGGGTTTTAATGGCAGGATTCCATTTAATAAAGGCCCCCAGCCTGTCGTAATCCATATCCGAAAACCAAAGATGATGAATACAGGCCTCGGCGGTTATTTTTTTCTCTTCAAGGGGCAGATCGTTGCGGAAGAGTGCGCACTCCCGAGCCGTGCTGATGTGTAAGATGTGGATGCGGGCGCCGGTTTTTTCTGCCAATTCAATGGCTTCACTGCTGCTGCGATAGCAGGCTTCGGCGTCGCGAATGGCCGGGTGCATGTGAACTGGAATGGCCTCCCCAAAGCGGTCCAAATAGGTCTGAAGGTTTTGCCGGATGCGGGGTTCCTTTTCACAGTGCAAAGCAATCAGGAACGGCGCAGCCCTGAAGACGCGCTCCAAAGTTTCCAGGTCGTCCACATAAAGATCTCCGGTGGAAGCGCCAAGGAAAATTTTTAAACCACAGATTTTACGGGGGTCACACCGCACAATTTCATCCAAATTGTCATGGGAGGTCCCCATGTAAAAACTGTAGTTGGCCCAGGAGACCTCAGAAGCCCTTTGATATTTCTGTTCCAGCAATTCCAACGTGAGAGCCGGGGGCTGCGTATTGGGCATTTCCATAAAAGATGTGATGCCGCCTGCCACGGCCGCACGGCTTTCGCTGAACAAATCCCCTTTATGCGTGAGTCCCGGTTCCCTGAAGTGCACTTGATCGTCGATGCATCCGGGCATCAAGTAGCCTCTCCTACCATCGAAACGGGCGTCGGCCCACGCCACAACTTCTTTGGACGGCTCTCCTGGCGCCACTGTCTCAATGACCGAGCCCTGAACCGTCAAATAGCCATAGAAAATTTGTCCCTCGTTGACAATCTGGACGTTATGGACGAGAGTTTTCAACTGAGTATCGAGCTGAGTGGTAGATGTGGGTTTTTGAGCACGGATCAATATTCCCTGTCCAGGGGGAAGGCCTCTAAAATATCGGCCACACGGCGTACGAAACTTCCTCCCAATGCACCGTCCACCACCCGATGATCATAAGAGTGGGACAAAAACATCATGTGGCGGATAGCAATCACATCTCCTGAAGGCGTCTCAATCACCGCCGGCTTTTTTCTAATGGCGCCAATAGCCAAAACGGCCACCTGAGGCTGATTGATGATGGGGGTGCCCATCACGTTGCCAAAGGTACCAACATTGCTCACCGTGTATGTGCCGCCCTGGACTTCATCGGGCAGCAATTTCCCCTGCCGGGCACGCTGGGCCAGGTCGTTGACGGCTTTGGTGAGGCCCACTAGGTTCATAGTGTCGGCATTTTTGATGACAGGAACAATGAGATTGCCTGTGGGAAGTGCCGTTGCCATCCCAATGTTGATGTTTTTGCGCAGAATGATTTTGTCCCCATCCACGGAAGCATTCACGCCGGGCATTTCCTTTATGGCGCGGGCCACCGCTTCGATAATTATGGGCGTGAAGGTGATTTTCTCTCCGGTATCTTTAAAAAATTTGTCCTTAATTCGTTCGCGCCACAGAACGATGTGCGTCATATCCACCTCCACGAAAGAGGTGACATGCGGGGAAATGCGCTTGCTCATGACCATATGCTCCGCAATGAGGCGGCGCATCCGATCCATTTCCACCACCTCGTCGCCGGCCTGAATAAAAACAGCCGGTGATTTGACTTCGGGAACAGGCGTCTTGGACGGGGAAACGGAGATTGTTTCTGTGGACGGTCTTTCGATTTCCCCACGGGATGACGGCGCCGGCGGAGGTGTAGCAAAGGACGTTTTGAGATGTGCGGATTCTGAAGTGACGGGAGTCCTGCCAGCAGCAATGTAGGCCATCAAATCTTCTTTGGTGAGGCGCCCGTCTTTTCCTGATCCGGGAATACTATCCAATTCCGCGGTAGAAATCCCTTCTTGACGCGCAATGTTGCGGATAAGTGGTGAGTAAAAACGCGCGCCGCCCGATGCCATCCCTGAGCTCGCCACGGGTGCGGCGGGCATGGGGCCAAAACCCGACGGGGTCACAGGCGGCGGGATGACTTCAGGTTCCGGTTCTTTAGAGATTTGGGGCTGAATGACTTCCGCCCTGGGCTGGCCATTGCCGACGCCGCCCGCTTCGGCCGAAGTGGCAATCAGAGCAAAAGGTTCTCCAATTTTGACCACCGCCCCTTCAGGATGAAGCTTTTTCACCAAAATTCCGGCGGCCGTGGAGGGCACCTCCGAATCCACCTTATCCGTGGCAATTTCCACAAGCATTTCATCCATTTCCACACGATCGCCCTCATTCTTGAGCCACCGTGTGATGGTAGCTTCCATGACGCTTTCGCCCATTTTGGGCATGAGAACCTCTACCTGAGCCATATCAAAAAAATATCACAGGCAAAAGTACATTCCTACCTCCGGATTTGATTTCGCCGAATAATCTATGTTATTTAAAGTGTTGCCGAAATTTGAGTTTTAGGTTTTAAAAGTCTGAAAATCCCTGAGATCGGGGGCCCACCTTTGCACGCGAAGCCATGCCGTACCAGCCGCCAAAAGACTTAAAAAAAGTGACACTCCCAGAGCATCGGAGACTTCCAAAAGCACCGGAAAAGGCGGCGCCTCGGGATGGGATGAAAAATACACAAAGGGGGCATAACGCTGAATCATGACTAGTATCCAACCAGCCCCTACGCCCAAAAAGGCCCCGCCCGCCCCCACCGTAAAAAGCCACAACATGAACACCTGCCTGAGCGCGGAGGCTGAAAGGCCTAAAGCCGCAAAAACAGCCGCTGAGCGTTGCTTTTCGATAATGAGCAGGGATCCAGCGCCGTATAGAATAAAAGACGCAATCACAGCGATAAATCCGATGAAAATGAAAACCGCCAATTTTTCTACCCGCAGCACCTTATACACATCTTTCTGCTGTTCTTCTCGGTTGAGTACCTGAAAGCCCGGGCTTACAAGAGAAGTCGCGGCGGCTTTAACGGAATGCAGAGCAGCCTTTTCCTTGAGCCAAAGGCCCACATAGGTAACTTTGAAATCCGGGCTTCCGGCCAGATCATGCACCAGACTGTCGTTCAAAATTATCCAACGGGAATTGGCTTCTTGATGTAAGCGAAAAGCCCCTGACACGGCGACCCTGCGGCTGGAGAAAGCCTCTTCAGCCAAAAGAGTTTTGCCAAGGCGTCCCGGATAATACAGTGCGAGGTAAGGAGACAATCCAGGATTTTCAGAAATGCCCAGTTTGTCCGCAAGGTTTATGCCTATCAAGCCTTCGTTGGCGTTTAGGGCCTTGCGCCCAAAGACCATTGGCAAACCTTCCTGGCATTTCCAAAACTCAGAACTTACGCCCACCAGACGCACCACTGCAAAGCTTTCGTTTTTGACGGCCACGGCATCCAACTCCACCACGGGGCAGGCACACCGCAGCTCCGGAAGGTTTTTCAGCAGATCTAGCTTCACTGAA
>JANWWP010000067.1 GCA_025055575.1 Flavobacteriales bacterium
TTTGGGGTGCGAATTTTTTGGCTTTTGTTGCGCCTGTAACTTTTGCTTTTATTGGGGGGTATCTGCTTATTCACTTGGGGGGGCGGCCCGGGCGGACGCGGGGCCCGCCGGCTTTGGAAGCATGCGGGGAAGATCTGCAGCGGGCGGCTGGGAGGGCCCTTGGGTGAGGGATGCGGAGGGCGGCGCCGAAAACTTCGTCCAAAGTAGAAGGCGCCGGCACTGCCCTGAGCCCGCACGGCGGGCGAAGGGATTGCCGGAGCGCACGCGGAGCCCGGAGCAGCCCGGCCCCGCTGCCGACCGAAGGCAGCGGGGACACCCCCCGGAAAGAAAACCCCAAGCTCATTCGGATTTCAGCTGCATGAAATTGAGCCCTTGGCGGTTACTTTTGCGCCTTCTCACGGGCATGCTTCAGCGTTTATTTTTATGGGCGGCACTCTGGACAGCATTTTCCTGGCAGGCGGCCGCTCAAACCAACTTTGGCACGGTGCGCGGCGTGGTGTATAATCAAAAATCTGGCGAACCGCTCATCTTCCTGAATATTGTGCTGGAAGGCACCAAATATGGCGCTTCTACAGACATCAACGGCTTTTTCACCATCAGCCGGGTGCCGGCCGGCACTTACACGCTGAAAGCCAGCAGCCTGGGCTATGAGACCTTCACGGAAAAGATCACCGTGGAGGCGGGCAAAACCTTGAACAAGAAAATCTACATGGTGCCAAAGGCGGTGGAAATTGATGTGTTTGACGTGACGGCGGAAAAGGAAAACCGCAAACAAGAGGTGAACACAGGCGTATCCAAGGTGACGCCGGAAGACATCCGACGCCTGCCCAGCCTGGGTGGCGAACCAGACCTGGCCCAGTATCTGCAGGTGCTGCCCGGGGTGGTGTTCACAGGCGACCAGGGCGGCCAGCTGTATATACGCGGCGGCACGCCGGTGCAGAACAAAGTGATACTGGATGGCATGATCATCTACAATCCTTTTCACTCCATTGGGCTGTACTCAGTGTTTGACACGGAAATCATCCGCAATGCGGATGTGTACAGCGGGGGCTACAATGCGCAGTATGGCTCACGCATTTCTTCGGTGATGGACATCACCACGCGGGATGGGAACCAGAAACGGCACGGAGGCCGCTTTTCGGTGAACACCTTTACGGCCAAACTGCAACTGGAAGGTCCGCTGCGCCGCATGCGTGAGGACAGCAAGGCTTCGGCTTCGTACCTGATATCGGGCCGCAGTTGCTATCTGCCGTATTCCTCCAAGGTGTTGTATCCCTACACGGAAAATGGGCGCGATGGTGTGCCTTTTGGCTTCAATGACCTGTATGGCAAGTTTTCCATCAATGCCGGCAATGGCAGCCGGGTGGGTTTGTTTGGCTTTGCCTTCACGGACCAGGCTTCTTTTCAGAATGTGACCGATGTGCGCTGGGGCCAGTTTGGCGGCGGCACCAATTTTTCGCTGATTCCCGGGTCGGCCAACGTGAAAATTGACGGCAACTTCGGCTATTCCTACTACAAAATCACAATGGAGGAGCCGTTGGTGAAGCCCCGTTCCAGCACGGTGAACGGGTTTAATTTCGGATTGAACTTTTCCAATTACTTCAGCCGGGATAAGCTGACCTACGGACTGGAAGCCATAGGCTTTTCCACGATTTTTGATTTCTATAACTCTGCCGGCCGCCGGATAGACCAGACGGAAAACACCACCGAAATGGCCGCCTATGTGCGCTACCGTATGAACCGTGGCATCTTTGTGGTGGATCCGGGCTTCCGGCTGCACTACTATGCCTCGCTGGGCGAAGTGTCGCCCGAGCCGCGCCTGGCCGTGAAGTGTAACGTGAGCGAACGCTTCCGACTGAAGGCCAGCGGCGGCATGTATGCCCAAAACCTGATTGCGGCCAACAGCGACCGCGATGTGGTGAACTTCTTCTACGGTTTTCTCTCCGGCTCGGACAACCTGCCGGAAGAATTCCGCGGGCGCCCTGTGCACACCCGCCTGCAAAAGGCCCAGCACGCCATCTTTGGTTTTGAAGTGGACATCCTGGATGAGCTGACCCTGAATGCTGAAGGCTACTACAAAAATTTCTCCGCGCTCACCAACCTGAACCGCGACAAACTTTTTGAGGACAATGCCGCCAATGCGGACAAGCCCGATGAACTGAAGAAGGATTACATCCGCGAAGTGGGATACAGCGCCGGCTTCGATTTTAATCTGAAATACGAAAAAGACCGCCTCTACCTCTGGACAGTGTATTCCCTGCTCTACACCAACCGCCAGGACAACTACCGCAGCTATGTGCCTGTGTTTGACCGCCGGCACAACATCAATGTGGTGGCCTCTTACCGCCTGGGCAAGAAGAAGGAATGGGAGCTGAATGCACGGTGGAATTTTGGTTCCGGATTTCCGTTTACGCAGACACAGGGTTTCTTTGAGAAACTGCCGTTCCAGGACGGCGGCATCGGGCTGGACTATGTGTCGCAAAACGGCGAACTGGGCCTCCTGCTGGGCCCCATCAACCAGGGTCGGCTGCCCACCTACCACCGCCTGGACCTTGGCGCGCGCTGGCTGAAACAGCTGAAGGAAAACCTGCGCCTGGAAGTGAACCTGACCCTCACCAACACCTACGACCGCCGCAACATCTTTTACATCAACCGCGTCACCTTCCAACGCGTGAACCAACTGCCCATCATCCCTTCCCTGGGCATGTCGCTGGCGTTTTGATGGGGGCGGGGGACCCAGTCAGGATTCGGATTTCGATTTTCATATCCCCTCACAGCGCTGTGGCGTGCTGGACGGTGTCGGGGCCGTAGCGGCGGTTCAGGTGGTCTAAGGCGGCATAAAGGCGGGCGGACCGGGTGGGGTCCTCGAAGAGTTGGTTTTGCAGGGCTAAGGGCCTGAGATCGCTGGCGCGGAGGCCGATGAGGCGGATGCGCTGGCGGCGTGTCCAGGCTTTTTGGAGGAGATGGCGGGCGGTGTGGAGGAGGGTGATATCGCAGGCGGTGGGCGACAGTTTTTGCTGGCGCGTGGGCGTGTCGAAATCGGCGTAGCGGAGTTTGAGGGTCAGGGTGGTGCAGGCCAGTTTTTGGCTGCGCAGCCGTTGGCCCAGATGCTGGGCCATGCGGGTGAGCAGGCGGTCCAGCAGGGCCGGGTCGTCGGTGTCGCTTTCCAAGGTTTGTTCTTCGGAGATGGAGCGGGGTTCGTGCAGGGGCGTCACGGGGCTGGGGTCTATGCCGCGGGCTTTGAGCCAGAGTTCGTGTCCCGGCCGGCCGAACACTTGTTCCAAGGGAAAGACGGGCATTTGCTGGAGAAGGCGGATCTGTCGCACGCCCATCAGGGCCAGCCTTTCGCCCATCCGGGCGCCGGCGCCCGGGAGCACGCGCACGGGCAGGGGGGCCAGAAAAGGCTGTTCGGCGCCAGGCGCCACGCGGAGCCGGCCGTGGGGCTTGCTTTGGCCGGTGGCCACTTTGCCCACGGTTTTGCTGGTGGCCAGGGCAGCGCTCACCTGCAGGCCGGTTTCGCGCTCAATGCGCGCGGCCAGTTCCGTGAGCCAGCGCCAGGCGCCCAGATAGCGGTCCATACCGGTGAAATCCATATAAAACTCATCCACCGAGGCTTTTTCCCAGAGTGGGCTGCGTTCGGCCACGATGTCGGTGACGGCCGCCGAGAGGCGGCTGTAGTATTCCCAGTCGCCGCGCACCAGCACCAGCTCGGGGCAGAGCCGCCGTGCCAGGGCCACGGCCATCCCGGAGCGCACGCCCCAGCGCCGGGCTTCGTAGCTGGCGCTGCTCACCACAGCCCGCGCCCCGGCGCCTCCCACGGCCACAGGCCGGCCGATAAGTCCGGGGTTGCGCAAGCGTTCGGCCGTCACAAAGAAGCAATCCAGGTCCAGATGGGCGATGAGACGCGTCGTCATGATAGTACAAAAAAATTGTCATTTTTTTCGACAAAAATATAGTCAAATTGTCTGAATGATGTTATCTTTTCCGGCGCAAAGACGACAAAAAATCTGGCATGTTTTTGCACTGTCACAGTTGGTTCAGTCTAGGGTGGGGCACGCTGTCGCCGGAGCGGCTGGTGGCGCTGGCGGCGGCACAGGGAGCCTCGTGGCTGGCGCTGACCGATATTCACAACACCTCAGCCTGGCTGCCTTTTCATCAGGCGGCCCGGGCGGCCGGCCTGCATCCGGTGAGCGGTATTGATTTTCGGGCAGGGCATCAGGTGCTCTACATAGGTCTGGCGCAGAGCAACCGGGGCTGGAGCCGATTGTGCCAGCTGCTCACGCGGCACACCCGGGACGGGGAAGCGTTGCCCCGGCGGGCGCCGGAACTGGAAGACGTGTTTTTTGTATATCCCTGGCGGGCGCCGCACACGCCGTCGCTGGACAGTCTGCGGCCGGACGAATGGCTGGGCGTTCCGCCGGAAGATGTGGCCCGGCTGGCAGCTGCCCCGGCGGCGTTCCAGACCCGTTGTGTGGCCTGGCATAGCGTGAGCTTTGCCGACGCCGGCGAAGCGATGCTGCATCAGGCATTGCGCGCCATCGCCCTGCGCACATTGGTGGGCCGCCTTCCGGCGGAGGCCTGTGCTCGTCCCCACCACCACCTGATGCCGGTGGAACATTTGGTGCAGCGCTATGCCCGTTTTCCCACCGTGCTGGCCAATACAGAAAAGTTGGCCGCAGCCTGCCATACCGATCCCCAGGCCGGAATACCGAAAAACCGACGGAGCTTCACCGGTGACCCCCAGGCCGATGCCCGTCTCTTAGAAAAACTCTGCCGCGAAGGCCTGGCCGAACGCTATGGACCTGATAATACCGCAGCCCTGGCCCGGCTGGAGAAAGAGCTGAACATCATCCATCAGATGGGGTTCTGCACCTATTTTCTTATCAACTGGGATATTGTGAATTATGCCCGGCACCGCGGATTCAGCCATGTGGGACGGGGCAGCGGCGGCAACAGCCTGGCCGCTTATTGCCTGCGCATCACCGACATCGAGCCTTTGGCGCTCCATCTCTTTTTTGAGCGCTTCATCAATCCCCACCGCAGCAGCCCTCCGGATTTTGATTTGGATTTTTCCTGGAAAGAGCGGGATGCGGTCACGGATTACATTCTGAAGCGCTATGGCCCGGATCATACGGCACTTCTGGCGGCCTACAACACCTATCAGCCGCGGCAATGTCTCCGCGAGTTGGGGCGGGCTTTTGGTTTGCCTTCGGCGGAGATCGTGCGTTTACAGGAGAGGCCCTGCCCGGCGGACTGGCCCGACAACGCTCCGGAAAAGCGGATCCTGGCGCTGGCCCGGCGTTTGCAGGATATGCCACATCATCTGGGTATTCATGCCGGAGGTATTGTGATTGCCGAGGCGCCTCTCTGGCACCATACGGCCCTGGAAATGCCTCCCAAAGGCTTTCCCATCACGCAGTTTGATATGTATGTGGCCGAGGATCTCGGCTTTTACAAATACGATATTCTCAGCCAGCGCGGCTTGGGGCACATCCGCGATGCGGTGGCGCTGATCCGGAGAGAGGGCCATGCGCCGCCTGATTTTTCCCGTATGCAGTCGTATTTTGAGGATCCTCTGCTGAACGATATGCTGGCCCGCGGCGACACGGTGGGTTGTTTTTACATTGAATCGCCGGCGATGCGTCAGCTTTTGCGCAAATTGCGTTGCCGCGATTATCCCACGCTGGTGGCTGCCAGCAGTATCATCAGGCCCGGGGTGGCCCGCAGCGGTATGATGCAGGAATACGTCCGCCGTCATCTGAAGTTGCCGCCCCGCCTGCCGGCCCATCCGGTGATGCAGCATCTGATGCCCGAAACCTATGGCATCATGGTGTATCAGGAGGATGTGCTGCGTGTGGCTCATGCCTTTGCCGGTCTGGGCCTGGCTGAGGCCGATATACTCCGCCGCGGCATGAGCGGCAAGTTTCGTTCCCGCACCGAATTTGAACGCGTGCGCCGTGCTTTTTGGGAGGGGGCCTGCCGGCAAGGCCATGCCGAAAGCGATATTGCCGAAGTGTGGCGACAGATTGAGAGTTTCTCCGGTTATTCTTTTTCCAAAGCGCATTCGGCTTCATTTGCCGTGGAGAGTTATCAAAGTCTGTATCTCAAAGCGTATCATCCGCTGCCGTTTATATTGGCAGTTCTGAACAATTTTGGCGGTTTTTATGACACCTGGTATTATCTGCTGGAAGCCCGCCGTCTGGGCGCTGTTGTGGAAGCGCCGGACATTAACCGGGGCAGCTGGCTCAGCACGCTGCATGCGCCCCATCAGATTGTTCTCGGCTTCATTCACGTAAAAGGACTGGAAGCCGGGCTGGCGGAACGCCTGGAGACAGAGCGGCAAAAGAACGGTCCCTACCGTTCATTGGCCGATTTTCTGGATCGTACGGCCTGCCCTCCCGAAGCCGCGGAACTGCTGATCCGGGTGGGCGCTTTCCGGCATCTCGAACCCTGCCGGCCCCGCTTGCTTTGGGAGGCGGCCCTGGCGGCTACGCAGCGGCCAACCCGGGGCCAGGCTCTCCTGATTCAGGCTGCCGGGCCTCCGGAAAACTACCTGCCCGGCCTCGCCGAAGATCCCCGGGAACTTTTTGCCGATCAATGGCAGCTGCTGGGCTTTCCGTTGTGCAGCCCTTTCAGCTTTGCCGTATCGTCCTGTCCGCGCTGTGTGGCAGCCGCTGAACTGTCCGCCGCCGCCGGGCATCAGGTGTGCATCACCGGATGGCTCGTATGCACCAAAGACACCCGTACAGTGAAGGGTGAGGCCATGGCCTTTGGCACCTGGGTGGATGCCGCCGGCGACACCTTTGACACGGTGCACTTTCCACCCGCATTGGCGCGGCATCCTTTCCGGGGGCAAGGGTTGTATCATTTGTGGGGTCTGGTGCAGGAAGAATTCGGTGTCTGCAGCTTAGAAGTCCATCGCATGGAGCGCCTTCCCCTGGCTGTCAGTCTTCCGTATATGCCGGAATCGCCGGGGAAAGGGGCCTTCTAAAGATCTATCGCCCATCTACGGACAGCTTTCTTGTGCCAACAAAGGCCGCTCGGCGTGGTTATCTTTGCGCTTTCCATGAACAGACGTCCGCTTATTTTGGTATGTAACGATGATGGAGTCCATGCGCCGGGGCTTCAATATCTCACGGAGGTGGCCCACCGGCTTGGGGAAGTGGTGGTGGTGGCGCCGGACAGCCCCCAAAGCGGCATGGGCCATGCCGTCACGATCAACGACACCCTGCGCGTGGCCGATATGAGCCGGCAAAAAGGATACCCTATGTACAGCTGCAGCGGCACGCCTGTGGATTGCGTGAAACTGGCCATGAACAAACTGCTGCCGCGCCGGCCGGATCTGGTGGTTTCAGGGATCAACCACGGCAGCAATTCATCGGTGAATGTGATTTACTCTGGCACCATGTCCGCAGCCATTGAGGGCGCTATTGCCGGGATCACCAGCCTTGGTTTTTCCTTGTGTGACCACAGCTATGATGCGGATTTCGGACCCTCCTTACCCTGGGTTGAAAAACTCATGGCTCTCGCTTTGTATGAAGCTCCGGTGAAGGGCATGTGTCTGAACGTCAATTTTCCCAAAGGTCCGGTGAAAGGGTACCGTTTTGTGCGCCAGGCCAGGGCTTATTGGGCCGAAGAAATGGATGAACGCACCGATCCGCGCGGCGGTAAATACTTTTGGCTCACCGGTGTGTTTGAAGTGCCCGACACCGGCCGCGATACAGATGAATATGTCCTGAGCCAGGGATATGCATCGGTGGTGCCGGTGACGTTTGATCTCACCGACTATGCTGTTTTGGAAAAACTGCGTCAGATGGCCCATGCAGCGGCTGAAAAAGAATAACGCCCTGTGGGGGCTGGCCCTGGGCCTTCTATTACCCTTAATCTGTTACAGCTTCATCCATCTGCTCGACCAGCAGTTGGCCCATCACCGCGGCCGCCCCTTCATCATCCGGGACGACCAAAAATTCGTGATTTCCGTCATTTTGAACATCCTCAGTTTCCGCCTTTACATGGTCACCTGGAAGCTGGAACAAACCGGCAAGGGCATTCTGGGGGCCACTTTTTTGTATGCCATTTTTTACGTGGTGTATTTTGAATTGATGGGCCGGGTGTTTCTCATTCCTCCTCGGTGATATGCACTTGTTTCTCCTGGCCGGCGAGCCTTCCGGTGAACAACACGCCGCCCGGCTGGTGAAAGCTCTGCGTGAAATATGGCCCGACGTCCGTCTGAGCGGAACCGGCGGTCCGGCCATGAAGGCGGCCGGCGTGGATTTGATTCTGGAGCTAGAACAAATGAACTTTATGGGTTTTGTGGAGGTTGTGAAGCATGTGGGCCGCATCCGTGAAAATTTTCGTAGGGTGAAGCAACACCTGAAGGCCAACCGTCCGGATGCGGTGATCCTGGTGGACTATCCGGGATTCAACCTGCGCATGGCCCGTTGGTGCCATAGGCAGGGATTCCGGGTCATTTACTACATCGCACCTCAGGTGTGGGCATGGAAAGAAAGCCGGGTGCGCACATTAAGGAAATTTTGTGACCTGGTGCTGTGTATCTTACCTTTTGAAGAGGAATACTTTAGGACCCATGGTGTGAAAGCCTTTTTTGTAGGCCATCCGTTGGCGGATACGGCCTTTGAAGTTCCCTCGGAAAGCGCCCGCATGGGCCTCGCTTTATTTCCTGGCAGCCGGCCTTTTGAGGTCCGGAATCTTTTGCCCGTTATGCTGGAAGCGGCCGTACACCTGGGGGAAAAAGACGTCACCCTGGCCGTGCCCGAAGGTTTTGACCGCGGACTTTATGCGCCCTATCTGGGCACGTCTTCCTTGAAGGTTCATTTTTGTTCCTCAGATGAGGCCCTGGCGCAGGCCCGCTACGCTTTTGTAAAATCTGGTACTTCCACCCTGCAGGCAGCCCTGCACAATGTCCCTTTTTTAGTGGTTTACAAGGGCCACCTGCTTTCCTACTGGATCGCTCTTCGGCTGGTGAAAGTGCCTTTTGTATCCTTAGTGAATCTCCTGGCCGGCAGGGAAGTGGTGAGGGAATTTTTACAACACCAGGTAACTGTCGAAAACCTTGTGGACGAAGGACGTAAAATCCGGGACGATGCCTCCTATCGTCAAAGGCAAGTGGAAAATTTCGCCCAGATCCGAAAGCTTCTCGCCGGCGGTTTGCATGCCCAGCGAGCCGCTCAACGGATTGCCGATTTCTTGTCGGTTCAGCCCACCGCCAACTGATGTTCTTTCAAGGTTGTAGGTGTTTTTCCATCCGGTAATCGTTCATCTGAAATTCTTGGCCTATTTCGAGGTCCAAACGTGCTGAGATCTGGAATCCCTGTTTCTGATAAAACTTTTGGGCGGGATAATTATGCCGGTTCACGTGAAGCGCCAGACGGGTTTTTCCGGATTCCAGGGCAAATTTTTCCACAGCGCGTAAGAGGTGCGCTGCGGCTCCGGATCCTCGGAGGTGCAGCTGTATGTAGAATTTGTGTAGAAAGGCCGGAGCATCCGGCGCACATTCCAGTTCGGCAAAACCCAGAAAAGGTTTCTGCGGGTTGCAAAGCCGGAGAAAAACATGTCCGCGTTCCTGACGTTTTAGGAGTACGGAAGTGGCATACATGTGGTTGAGCATATAGATGACCTGGGGCATGCCGATAATGGGCGGGTAATACCGCGTCCAGATGGCGCGGGCGCATTCGGCTAAAGCGGGCAGTTCCTCCGGGAAACATGGGACAACCTGCATTAAACCTTCCCCTATTTTTGCCATGAAGTCAAATGTAATTGAATCCTATTTATGTCCACAGCTATTGTTTTTCCCGGACAGGGTTCCCAGTTTCCGGGGATGGGCCGGTCTTTGTATGAGAAATCCTCCACGGCCCGCGCCTTGTTTGAGCGGGCCAACAGCCTGCTGGGATTTCGTATCACGGACATCATGTTCGAAGGTCAGGCGGAAGATCTGAAAGCCACACGCGTCACCCAACCTGCGGTCTTTCTCCACAGTGTAGCGTTGTATTTATCCGCAGCACGCAAACCGGAAGCCTCTATGATGGCAGGTCATTCCCTTGGCGAGATTTCCGCCCTCACGGCCGCCGGTGTGCTCGATTTTGACGACGGGCTGCTCCTGGCAGCCACCCGCGCACAGGCTATGCAAAAAGCCTGCGATGCAGTGCCTTCTACGATGGCCGCCGTGCTTGGCCTGGACGACGGGAAAGTGGAAGAGGCCTGCGCCGCGGTTCAGGATGAAGTGGTGGTAGCGGCCAACTACAATTGTCCGGGTCAGCTTGTGATATCCGGATCCGTTCGAGGGGTGGAAAAAGCCTGTGAGATCCTGAAGACCATGGGGGCCAAGAGAACGCTGGTGTTGCCCGTCGGCGGGGCCTTTCATTCCCCACTGATGGAACCGGCCCGCGTGGAACTGGCCCAGGCTATTGAAAAATGTTCTTTTCGTCCGGCCCGGGTGCCGGTGTATCAAAATGTCACAGGGTTGCCTGAAAGCACACCTGAAGCCATCAAAGCCCGTTTGATAGAACAGCTCACGGCGCCGGTGCGCTGGACCCAGACAATTCGAAATATGTGGCAGGCCGGTGCCCGCACATTTCTGGAATGCGGGCCTGGTAATGTGCTTCAAGGCCTGGTGCGGAAAATTGTACCGGAAGCCGTGGCAGACGCCGTACCTGAAGAAGGATGAAAAACTGGATTTTGCTGTACGCCGCGTCGCTGCTGGGAATCGGAAGTCCGAGCCTGTTGTTGGCCCAGAAAAAAGATAAAATAAAGATCGACCGTAGCCTTCGCGATACATCGGCCCGCTATGTGTTTCATCTGGATAACCTGCCGCGCCGGCATGTGGTGGGCTTCAACATTGTAGCTTTGTTCGCTAGGAATGCCCATGTGTTTTATGAGTGGCGGGCCCGATCTTTTTTGGGGCTCCGGCAACAAGTAATTGCCGGACGTTTCAGTCAGCCTTCTCCTCGCACAGAAGTACCCTACAAAGTTCAATCCACACTGCTGGGCTATGGCCTTGAACTTGTTTTTTATCCCCTGAACCGGGCACCGCGGGGTCCTTACCTGGCCTTCGGCGGCAGTTATCGCTGGTTGAATGCGCGCATTCCGGTGATTCCGGACGATCCTTCTCCAGAATCTTCGTTTCCGCTGGTCCGGAAAAAAATTTCCATGTTTTCCGCCACGGGGGTGGCCGGCTGGCAATTTATTGCCGGCAACTGGTTTGTGGTGAACCCTTTTGCCGGAGCCGCCCTGAATTTTCCTTTTACGTATTTTCAGGAAATTCCTGTACCGGATTACCAGGATCAAGTCCGGGTGCCTGGTACGGCTCCTGTGACCGTTCGTTTTGGTCTGTTGCTGGGGCTGGCGATAAAATAAAATAACGGCGTTCCTCGTTCGAGAGTTTTCTGGCTTCTGAAGCCATGGCTGAATGCAATACTTACGAGTTAGAATCTATTAAATTTGTAAAGACATGTCCCCTGACCTATTCAATCCCAACCGACGTCACTTCGGGCAGCTGAGTCGGCTGGACCGGTTTGCTCTCTGGATTACGAAGCGCGTGGGCACCTTGCAATTTTTTCTGATTATCGCTATTTGGTCCTGGGGTTGGCTGCTATGGAATACGCTGGCACCAAAACCCTGGCGTTTTGATCCCTACCCGGCGTTTGCACTCTGGTTGTTCATATCGAATCTGCTCCAAATTTTGCTGATGCCCTTAATGTTGGTAGGCCAGAATCTTTTGGGGCGGCATTCTGAAATTCGGGCTGAAAGCGATTTTAAGGTCAATGTGAAGGCCCTGAAAGAGTTGGAAGAGCTCCGCCGCGAAGTGGCTGAAATACGTCAAGCTATTCAACGGTCGCCGCGCGGAGACATCCCTTCCAAACCCTGATTAGGATGAAAAGAATTTTGCTCGTCGAAGACGACCAAATACTACATAACAACATTGAGGAGGCTTTGAAGGCTGTGCCTTACCACGTGGAAGCCTTGGCCAGTGGCTATGCGGCCGAAAAGAAAATCAAATCCGGTTCCTACGATTTGGCCATTCTGGATGTGGGGCTGCCCGGTATCAGCGGTTTTGAACTCTGCCGTCTGCTGAAAAAGCGCGCTCCCGCCACCCCGGTACTTTTTTTGACCGCCTATGACGATTTAGAAAGCAAAATCATCGGCTTTGAAAGTGGCGCGGATGATTACCTTACCAAACCATTTTTTATGCGGGAACTGCTCTTGCGCGTCAACGCCCTGCTCCGACGTCCCGTACCAGAGGAAGAAAAAGGTCCGGACGCAGATATCATTCAGTTCGACGATATTATGCTGCACCTCAAACACAAAAAAGTCTTTCGTCAGAATAGGGAAATCCCGCTGACCCCCCGGGAGTTTCATCTCTTGTATAGTCTGCTGCGCCATCCGGGCGAATTGGTATCCAAGAGCCAGTTGCTGCGGGAGGTCTGGGGGTCAGCCGTAGGGTCGGATTCCAATTCCGTGGAAGTGTACATCAATTTTTTAAGAAACAAATTGGATAAACCTTTCGGGCGAAACACCATACGAACACGTCCCGGTTACGGCTATTATCTGGAAAAAGAATGCGGCTGAGAAACCGGATTTTTTTGTTCGTTTCGGCCTCCGTCATCGGGCTCACCTGGCTGTCTTCCGTGATTATTTATTTGCTTTTTGCCCAGTATCGGGAAGAAGAATTTCAACAACGGTTAAAAGAAAAAATCCGTTTCACTATAGACCTCATCAAAGAATACAAAGAGTTGAGCAGCAATCTCAGCGCCATCATGGACAAGCACACCATCCACGCCCTGTACGACGAGAAAATTCTGGTGTTCGATGGCGACAAAAATTTAATATATAAGAGTTTGGATGATCTTCCCATCCACAGCTACTCCAATCTTCTGCACGAACTTTCGCCCTCCAATCCGTGGATTGAAACCAAGGAAGGCCGCTATGACGTGGTGGCGGTGTATGTGGAAAGCGAAAATGCCCATTTTTATGCCATCAGCAAAGCCTACGACGTATTTGGTTATTCCAAGCTTGCCTATCTCCGCAATATTCTTGTGATTTTTAGCCTGGGCATTAGCCTCACGGCTTTGCTCATGGGGTATTATCTCGCGCGCCTTTTAGCACGGCCCATCTCAGCTCTCGCCCAAGAGCTGGATGCCCTTTCATTTGAGAACCCAAACATTTCTGAAATTTCCATCCGCTCCAACACTCGGGAGATTCAGGGATTGATTGAAAAATTCAACCAACTGATACGACGTACAAATGAAGCTTTTACCTTTCAAAAGCACCTGGCCCAGCATATCTCTCATCAGCTCAAAACCCCTTTAGCTGCGGTGTTATCAGAAATGGAGAGGGCCGCAGAACGCACCGGCAACACCTCCGATCAAATTTGGCTCCGAACCCAAGCCTCCCGTTTGAAAAGCCTGGGTTACATTATAGACACTTTGCTTGAATTGGCCCGCGCCGAAAGTGGAAAATCCAGTCAGGGACACTTTATTCGGTTGGATGAAATATTGTTCGATGCCCTGCAAGATCACAGACGCCTGAATCCGGAGGTTATTTTTGATGTGCAATTTGAGCCCCAGGATTTTCCGGCCCAACGTCTGGAATTGCATCAGGCCCATCCGGGGCTCCTCCGGCAGCTTTTTCATATTTTACTGGGCAACGCCATCGCCTACGCCAGCGACCAGCGGGTTGAATTGGTATTTCAAGCGGCCCCTTCCAATGCCCTCACCCTATTGTTCAGGAACCGGGGCCCCATATTGAACGAAAAAGAGCGACAACACCTTTTTAGTCCATTTTTTCGCGGCAGCACCAGCGCCGGGAAAACCGGATTTGGACTGGGACTGGCCTTGGCCCGGCGCATCCTGGATCTGCACGGCGCCGCAATACGCTATCATAATCCGGAACCGGATGTCAATGAATTTCAGGTGATTTTTACTTAAAGCTTTTTTTATCCGTTTTAAGGGAAATTTAAGCTCAGCCCCGCCACATTTGGCCTCCGGATTATGAGAAGGGGCGTTTTTCTGGGCCTTTTGTGGTTGTGGTCGGGTTGTATCCTGGGTCAGGACACCCTGCGGCTGACGCGCCGTCAATGCGAACAGCTCTTCCTCCAGAACAATTTGCTTTTGCTTGCACAGCAGCTGGAGGTTCCTAAAAGTGAAGCCGAATACTGGCAAGCCCGCTTGTGGCCCAATCCCACCCTGAGTCTGGACGAAGTGAACCTCTGGGCCGGCGCCCGTCAGCTGGAGGTGTTCCACCAGACCTTGCCCGCCTTTGGCCCCGGAACGTTTGGAAAAAACAGGCAAATCAGCCTGGCTTTGGAGCAGTTGATCATCACAGCCTCAAAGCGGAGAAAGCTCATGGCGGCGGAAAAAATCCGGATCGAAAAGTCCCAAAGTCAATTTGCCGAATTGCTAAGGGCTTTGCGCACCGAACTGCGGCGGCTCATTCTAAGCCTTCAATATGGGCAACAGTGGGAAAAACTCCTTCAAACCCAATTGGAGCGTGTGCGCCGCCTCACTGCTGGCTTCCGCCGGCAGGTGGAAGCAGGCAATTTTCCCCGTGCGGAATGGATGCGCCTGAAAGCCATTGAACTTTCGCTGCAAAATCAAATCTCCCAAACCCAACTTGAAAACACAGTGGTTCAGAAAGAGCTAAAAATATTAATACAGGTTCCTGAAAATATTTTTCTGTATGTGCAAGACACCCTTTCTTCCCCCACTTATTACAGTCTGGACGCGGGTTTGCTATCAGCCCTCACCGACACAGCCTTGAGCCTGCGGCCGGATGCCCGGCAGGCAGCCCTTGAATACGCTTATTACGACAAGCGTTTAGCCTATGAGAAATCTCTGAAAACACCGGATATTACTTTAAAAGGGGGGTATGACAGGGGTGGAAATTTTATGTTCAATTTTATCGGCTTTGGCCTCGCCTTAGATATTCCGGTTTTTCACCGCAACCAAGGACATATAGCCTGGGCGCGACTGGCCAGGGATCAAGCCGGTCTTCTGCTCCAGCAAAAAAGAACAGAAGTGCGCCAGGAAGTGGCCACAGCCTTTTTTAACCTGGGACAGGCTGTGAAATTTTTTGCCACGATGGATCCGCAGTACGATGCCCAGTTGGATGCCATGATGGATAGTTATGAGCGCAACTATCAGAACCGCCTTATAAGTCTTTTGGAATTTAATGATTTTATGACGGCTTACATGGATAACAAAAAAGCCCTTCTGGACGCAGTCCGGCGCGTCCAGGAATGCACGGAGGAACTTTATTTTTCTGTTGGAAAAGATGTCGTTCTCAATCCATAAAATAAGGTTATCGGGCGCCCCCCTACGCTTCTTTCCCGTTTGGATGTGGGCCGTCACGGGTTGTCATGCGCCCGGCCGGCACGAGCCTTCGGAGAGCCACACCCTCTGTCTGCCGGAGTCGTTTGTAGAAAAACTGGAACTGGTGACCCCTCAGGTTCGTCAGGTATCGGAAAACCTCAACCTGACGGGCAGCGTAGAGCCCAATCCCGACCGGACTGTCCACTTTACAAGTTTGGTGGAAGGTTTTATTACTCAGGTCTTTTTTTCTCTGGGAGAACCTGTGCGCCAAGGCCAGATTCTGGCTGAGATCCGCAGCCCGCAACTGGCGGATCTGGAAGCCCAGTCCCGCGCCCTGGAAGCCCAGGTACGCGTGGCACAGCGTCAGCTTCAGTCTGTGGAAGGCCTGGCCCGGGATGGTATTGCCTCTCAGAAAGAGGTTTTGGAAGCCCAGTCGGCATTGGACATCCTTCTTTCTGAGCAGGAAAAAAACCGTGCCATCCTCCAAATGTTCAGTGCCAGCAAGGAGAAAGGCGTATTTCTCATCAAAGCGCCCATGGATGGGTATATTACAGAAAAAAATATCACCCCCGGCATGGCTGTCTCCAGCGGAAGTGGTCCGCTCTTCACCGTGGCAGACCTCACCGATGTGTGGGTGATGGTGAATGTGTTTGCTTCCCATGTTACCCGCGTCCAGGTGGGAACCGAAGTCCGAATCCGCACCTTGTCCTATCCTGACCAAACTTTCAAAGGAACTGTTTCGGCATTGTCTCAGGTGCTGGATCCCGAAGCCCGGGTGGTGAAAGCCCGTGTGGTGGTCCCCAATCCCGGCCTCCTTTTGAAGCCTGGCATGCGGGTGGATGTGACGGCTATCCGGCGCACAGAAACCCAAGCACTTTGTATCCCCAATCGGGTGATGATTTTTGATAACAACCAGAATTACGTGGTGGTATACAAAAGCCCTTGCGATCAGGAAATTCGGCCTCTGGAAGTTATTCAGAAATTCAACGATTCTGCTTTTGTGGCCTCCGGCCTAAATCCCGGCGACCAAATCGTGGCCCGAAACCAGCTCTTGCTGTACGAAAAATTAAAAAACTTTCTCTATTAAAGCCACATGCAAAAACTGGTTCAGGGAATAGTAGCCTTTTCCCTAAAAAATCCAATTATCATTTTTTTTCTCACGGCGCTGTTGGTGGTGGCCGGGATCATTAGCTATCTCCACACCCCGATAGAGGCCTTTCCGGACGTCACCAACACTAGGGCACGAATAATTACACAATGGCCCGGGCGCAGCGCAGAGGAAGTGGAAAAATTCGTGACCCTGCCGGTTATGAAGGCCATGAATACCATACCGCACAAGGCCCAGGTGCGTTCCATTTCCCTTTTCGGGCTTTCGGTGGTGACGGTGATTTTTGAAGACGGCGTGGAGGATTTCTATGCGCAGCAATACGCCTCCAACCGGCTGAAAGGTGTGGAACTGCCCGAAGGGGCAGAGGCCGCCATAGAGCCCCCCTACGGCGCCACGGGCGAAATATTCCGGTATGTTCTGCGCAGCCGGCGGCCCATTCGGGAGCAAAGCGCCATCCAGGACTGGGTGGTGGAACGCGAAATCTTGTCTGTACCCGGAGTTGCAGATGTGGTCAGTTTCGGGGGGGAGGAAAAAATCTATGAAGTCAAAATAAATCCTACTGAACTGGCCAACTACGACCTAAGTCCGCTGGATGTGTTTACCGCTGTTTCAAGGGCCAATATCAATGTGGGGGGGGATATTATTGAACGCGGCGACCAGGCCTACGTGGTGCGGGGCGTTGGACTGCTGGAATCGGTGGAGGACATTGAAAATATACTTATCGAAGTGCGGGGCACTACGCCCATTTTGGTGAAGCATGTGGCGGAAGTCCGCGTGTCGGCCAAGCCCAGGCTGGGCATCGTGGGCCTCCAGGACGACGACGACCTGGTGCAGGGTATCGTCATCATGTTGCGGGGCGAAAATCCGGGGGAAGTGATAGCCCGGCTGAAAGAAAAAATTCGAGAACTGAATGAGCGCATTTTGCCCTCGGATGTCAAAATAGAGCCATTTCTGGACCGCACAGAGTTGGTCAATGCCACCGTGCACACTGTGCAGAAAAACCTCACCGAGGGCATCCTGCTGGTTTCCGTCATTGTTTTTGTTTTTCTCTTTAACTGGCGCACCACTCTGATCGTGGCATCGGTGATTCCCCTGGCATTTCTGTTTGCAATTTTGATGCTGCGTATCCAGGGCCTGCCCGCCAACCTCATTTCCATGGGCGCCATCGATTTTGGCTTGCTCCTTGAGGGCACCTTGGTGGTGGTGGAATCGGTTTTCGTGGCTTTAGAAAAAAAAGCCAGGGTTCTGGGGATGGAACGCTTCAACCGCATCAGCAAAGCCGGGCTCATTAAAAAAACAGCCGGTAGCGTGGCGGGCTACATCGTTTTTGCGCAGCTCATCCTGATCGTCGCACTCATGCCCATTTTTTCTTTCCGGAAAGTGGAAGGCAAAATGTTCTCTCCACTGGCCTTCACCCTGGGATATGCTCTCCTTGGCTCCCTCATTCTCAGCATCACTTATGTGCCGGCTTTGTGTCGGATGCTCCTCACCCGCCATATCCAAGAAAAAGAAAATATTGTTTCCCGGTCCTTGCGGCAGGGGCTTTATAAACTGTTTCAGAAAAGCCATCGTCATAGGAAAATAACAGGGGTGGTTTTTCTGGTTCTCTTGGGAGTGTGCATTGTGAAGTTTATGCATTACGGGTCGGAGTTTATTCCTAAACTGAACGAGGGCGCCGTTTACGTCCGGGCCACCCTGCCCAACAGTGTCAATCTGGAAGAAAGCTGGCGCCTGGCCCGCGAAATGAAAGAAAAACTCCGGCGATTCCAAGAGGTAAAATTTGTGCTAAACCAAGTTGGACGGCCCAACGATGGCACCGATCCCACCGGTTTTTTCAATATAGAATTCCATATCCAGCTGCACCCAGAGTCCCAGTGGGAACGCTCCATCACCAAAGAGGCCTTGGTGGAAGAAATGCGCCAGGCCCTGCAAACCTATCCGGGGATCGTTTTTGGCTTTAGCCAGCCCATTCAGGACAACGTAGAAGAATACGTGGCCGGAGTCAAAAGCGCCCTGGTGGTAAAAATTTTTGGGGACAACTTGTTCGAATTGGAAAAATATGCGGAACAGGTGGCGGATGTCTTGAAAGATGTGGAGGGCATTAAAGGTTTAAATATTTTTCGCAACATGGGCCTGCCTGAATTGCGCATCCGTCTGGATGAAAAAAAAATGGGCCAGTATGGCGTGGCCATGGCCGATGCCCAGGCCGTCATTGAAATGGCCATTGGCGGGAGGGCGGCCACCACATTTTATGAAAACGAACGCATGTTTGATGTGCGCCTCCGGTTTCAGAAAGAATACCGCGACAACCAGCAAAAAATTGGCGAAATACTTATCCCCGCCATGGACAACAAGAAAATTCCCTTACGCGAAATCGCCGATATTCGCTTCCTTACGGGTCCGGCTTTTATTTATCGGGAAGGCAGCAGCCGTTACATTGCCGTGGGGTTTGGCATTGAAGGGCGCGACTTGGGCAGCACCATTGCCGAAGCCCAGAGCCGGGTGCAGCAGAAAGTGCAGTTGCCTCCTTCTTACCAGCTCCAGTGGGCCGGAGAATTTGAAAGCAAGGAAAGGGCCACACGACAGCTTTCCGTGATTGTCCCGGCCGTTTTGTTACTCATATTGTTTTTGTTGTATTTCAATTTCGGCAATATCCGGGACACCTTAGTTGCCGCCAGCACCATTCCCTATGCCTTCATTGGCGGTTTCTTGTCTTTGTGGATCACAGGTACGGTGTTTGGCATTTCCGCAGGCATTGGTTTCATTATTCTTTTTGGGGTCAACACCATCAACAGCATCATCCTCATAGCCGTCATGCGCGACAATATGCGCCGTATGCCTTTGGAAGAAGCCATTCGCGAAGGGGTTCGGAGCCGTATCCGACCGATTTTGATGATTGCCCTCATGGGGTCCATGGGTCTTTTGCCGGCAGCCCTGTCCAAGGGTATGGGATCCGAAATCCAAAAACCCTTGGCCATCATGATTGTCGGAGGCCTGGTGGTGTGTATGCTCCTGGCCATCACGGTGCTTCCCCAGGTGATGTACCTGGCTTACAAAAAGCGTGCGACCGCCCGTTGAGTCAAAGCCAGCTTGGGCGTCTGGTTTAACGTAACTGGACTTTGATGACGGCCGGTTTCCCGTGGAGGGGCCGCACCTCCACACAGGCTTTTTCAAAATTCGGAGGGCCCGGTATCACGCCCATTTTCCCCGAAAAACCGTAGGGTTCTGTGGGAATTCCCAAAAGATTGCGATCCAGCTGTTTATTCCCGTTTTCATCCTGGAACACCAGAAAGGCATACGTGCCGGGTTTCAGATCCGGTATGGGGATTACGGCTGTGGTACCGGATTGGTGGGGCACTTTCATTTTTTTAATGGCTTCGCCGCCTTGTTCATTGAAACTCCGGGCGTTGTCATGCACAGCTACAAAAATCATGGAAGCCACCGGGTGCAGCCCCTCCAACACCAGTTCAGCCTGGGCCTTAGCCGGGAAGACGCCAATCAGAAGAAGTCCGGAAAGCATCAGCAGTGTTTTCATAGCCGTGTTTTTGGGCTGGTTAGGGAAAAAACCGTGCCAAAGGCTGGCGGCTCGTTATTTTGCAGCGTGTATTCCCTTGTACGGCCTTTGCTGTTTAGCCTGGACGCCGAGACAGCCCACGAGCTCACTCTGGGCCTGCTGAAGACAATTCAAAAACGGCCCTTTGTATTGAAACTCATAAAAAGCATCTACCGGCCAGGGCAATGGAACGATCCGGTGGAGGTGGCAGGTTTGCGTTTTCCGAACAGGGTGGGCCTGGCCGCCGGACTGGATAAAAATGCACTGGTGCCGGATGTGTGGGCCGCTCTGGGATTTGGATTTGCCGAGTTGGGCACGGTCACGCCCCTACCGCAACCTGGGAACCCGCGGCCCCGGCTATTCCGTCTGCCTCAGGACAAGGCTCTCATCAACCGGATGGGATTCAACAACCGCGGGGCCGACGTGGCGGCCGAACGTTTGCGGCAGCGCCGCTCCCGGGATATGATCCTTGGCGCCAACGTGGGCAAGAACAAAGATACCCCGCCCCAGCGGGCGGCTCAGGATTACGGCCGGGGGGTGCGTGCACTGGCAGACGTCGCGGATTATTTCACGGTGAATGTCAGTTCCCCTAACACACCGGGCCTTCGCAGCCTGCAACAACGCGATGCCTTGGTGGACATCCTGAAAACCGTTCTGGAGACGCTGCAAGAGTTGGGAATGCCCAAACCTGTGTTTGTGAAACTGGCGCCCGACCTATCCGACACGGCTGTGGATGAAGTGACGGATGTGTGCATGGAACTGGGATGCGCGGGCCTTGTGGCCACCAACACCACCTTGGACCGTTCCGGCCTGCGCACCCCGGCCGACCTGTTGGCCAGAATAGGGGAGGGCGGACTGAGTGGCGCGCCGCTGCATGCCCGCAGCACCGCCATCGTGGAGCGCATCCGCCACAGGGCCGACCGGCGTCTGGCCATCATAGCGTCCGGGGGTATCCTCACCCCCCGCCACGCCATAGATAAAATACGGGCCGGAGCTGATCTGGTGCAACTGTACACAGGCCTTATTTACCAAGGGCCGGCCCTTATTGCTGCCGTCAAGAAAGCTCTGAGGGACGCAGCTTAATCCCGGATCCGGGCCCGTGAAAAATCCGGATGACCGCTCACGTCAAAGGGCAGGTCCACCACGCGGGACCCCAAAAACCGGAGCTGCACATCATAATAAAGCGGAATCACGGGCATTTCTTCCGTCAGAAGGGAGTCCAGCCGGGCACACAAAGCCTGGCGGGCGTCCGGCTGCTCGGTGGCGCAGAGTTGTTCGAAGAGGGCGTCGTACACGGGGTTCTTAAACCGACTGTAATTCGGACCATCCGGTGCCCTGTTGCCGGAGTAAAACAGGCTGAAGTAATTCTCCGCATCCGGAAAATCCGCTATCCAGGAACCGCGGAAAAAGTCATATTCCCCCAGCGCCACGGCAGTTTTGTGGGTGGCCGCATCGCTCAGGCCCACCGTCACCGTGAAGCCCTGGCGCTCCAACATGTCCTTCACAAGGGCGGCCTGAAGGCTGTAAGGTCCTGTGGTCATGAGGCGGAGCGTACAGCGTTCGTTCGAGGGCGGCGGGGCCGGCGGAAGGGCGTAGGCCCGCAAAGCCGGCGGCACCATGGATGTGTGGGCCGGCACACCCACACCTTCCAAGGCTACATCGGTCAGATAAGTTTTGTCCAAAAGCGCGGCAATGGTGCGTCGGAGCGTACGGCTCTGGCAGGGTGGACATGGCCTTTCCAGATGAAAAGCCAGGTATTCCGTATTCAACACCGGGCCCTTCTCCAGTCGGATTTTCCCGGAATAGGGTTCCTTCAGCCGGCCCCTCTGGTCTAAAAAAAATACCGCGTAGCTTCGGTCGTTGCCGGCCATGAAATCCAAATCCCCCTGCACAAAGCGCAGAATCTCCGTCTGGCGGTCGCGCATCAGCCGGATCAAAACCCCTTGCGGCGGCATTCCCGCGCGGCCTTCTTCTGCGTTTTTCCAATGGTTTTCATGCCGCCTGAACAAGAGCATTTCTTCCGGATGCCAGGCCACAAAGCGGAAAGGTCCTGTGCCCACGGGATGGCGCGCCGCGGCCGCACCGTAGTGCAACACCCATTCCTGCGGCACGATGGCCGCTTGCGGATTAGCCAACTGCTTCAGAAAGCTGATTTGAGGCCGTTTCAGCGCTATTTCCACACTGTCCCGCACCAGCCGGATGCCAGGATGCCCGGCAGAGTCCCTGCGCACCGGTGAGAAAATCCAGGCCGAGGCCGGGTGGTGTGCCGCGCGCCGAAGGGCATACACCACGTCTTCAGGCCGCAAAGCCCGCGTGGAATCAGGTCCGAAGCACGGATCTTTATGGAAATACACCCCGGCCCGCACCCCCATCCACAGGGTATCGCGTCCTGCGCTCCAACGGTAGCCCTGGCACAGGGCCGGCGCCACCTGCCCGGCGCTGTCCACCTCAAAGAGCGTTTCGGCCCACAAGCGCGTGATCCAAATATGGGCTCGTTTAAAGGCCTGCACGGGATCGAGGGAACGCACGCTCTCGCTCTCGTTGTACCTCAGCAGGCCCCGGGCCTCCTCCGGACGCCGACAGGCCAGAGTGCCCAGCAGCAGGGTCAAGGCCGTCCAGAATTGAATCCGAAGCACAAGCAAAGGTAAGGCCCTAAATTTGCCGTTGCTGCCGTCTTTCTATGGAATACCCTGTGATGGAGCATTTTTACACCTTGCAGGGCGAAGGCGCCCATGCCGGCCGGCCGGCCTATTTTGTGCGCCTGGCCGGGTGTGATGTGGGCTGCGTGTGGTGTGATGTAAAAGAATCCTGGTCGGCCGAGGGTTTTCCGCGCCTCACCCCCGGGCAGCTGCTGGCCGTGATCCGGAGCACACAGGCCCCGCACGTGGTGGTGACGGGCGGTGAGCCGCTGATGTACGACCTGGAACCGCTGACGGCCACCCTGCGCGGGGCCGGCCTGCGGCTTTGGCTCGAGACGTCCGGCGCCTGGCCCCTCAGCGGCCAGTGGGATTGGGTGGTCCTGTCGCCCAAAAAGTTCAAAGCGCCGGTGGCGGGTCTCCACGAGCGCGCGGACGAACTCAAAGTGGTGGTGTACCACCCTTCCGATCTGGCCTGGGCTCAGGAACATGCCCGGCGCGTGCGCCCGGATTGCCGGCTTTTTCTGCAGCCGGAGTGGAGCCGTCGCCAAAAGCTGGAACCCCTCATCGTGGATTTTATTAAAGATCATCCGGCCTGGCAGCTCTCCCTTCAAACCCACAAGTATGTGGGTATTCCTTGACTTAAAGGGCTATTGATTTTGATGGGTACACCTAGTTTTAGGTGTTTATATAAGTTAAGGCCGTTCTTTGACAACTCCGACGCTAAAGCGTCAAATAACAAATACGGTTGTGAGTAGATTTCATTTTAATTTTAAGGCCGTTCTTTGACAACTGTCGGAGGTAACGTAAGCCGCTCCCAGAAGTTGTGAGTAGATTTCATTTTAATTTTAAGGCCGTTCTTTGACA
>JANWWP010000059.1 GCA_025055575.1 Flavobacteriales bacterium
CCCGGTGAACAAGTGTTTGAAGACAATGGCGTGAAGGTGGTGGTGCATAAAAGTCATCTTTTGTATTTGGCCGGCACGGAGTTGGATTTCTCCGATGGTCTCAATGGCCGGGGCTTTCAGTTCAAAAATCCCAACGCCACACGCACCTGTGGGTGTGGTGAAAGCTTTTCCGTGTGAAAGCAGGAAAATGTGGTAGGACAAAATTATTGACTCATGGAAAACCAACTGATCCTTGAAGACTATTTAAAATCGGACTATAAGTACGGTTTTGAAACAGCTATAGCCACCGAGACCATTCCTCCGGGTTTAAACGAAGACATTATTCGGCTGATCAGTCATAAAAAAAATGAGCCTGAATGGATGCTGGAAAAACGACTGAAGGCTTTTAAAATATGGCAGCGCATGCCAGAGCCCGACTGGGCAAAATTGTCCATAGAACCTGTGGATTTTCAAAGCCTGATTTATTACGCTGCCCCTAAAGCCAAGCCAGCGCTGCAGTCTCTGGATGAACTGGATCCGGAAATCAAAGCTACCTTTGACAAGCTTGGTATTTCGCTGGAGGAACAAAAAGTGCTGGCCGGCGTGGCCGTGGATGCCGTGGTGGACAGTGTGTCGGTGGCCACCACCTATAAGAAAAAACTGGCCGAACTGGGTATCATTTTTTGCTCCTTGAGCGAAGCCATTCGGGAGCATCCGGATCTGGTGAGAAAATATTTGGGAACCGTAGTGCCAGAGCGGGATAATTTCTACGCATGTCTGAATACGGCTGTATTTAGCGATGGTTCTTTTGTCTATATCCCCAAAGGCGTGCGTTGTCCCATTGAGCTGAGCACGTACTTCCGCATCAATACCATGAACACTGGCCAGTTCGAACGCACTTTGATTATCGCTGACGAGGGCAGTTATGTGAGTTATCTGGAAGGATGCACGGCCCCAATGCGGGATGAAAATCAACTCCACGCGGCTGTGGTGGAACTGATTGCCTTGGATCATGCTGAAATCAAATACAGTACTATCCAAAATTGGTATCCCGGGGACAAAAACGGACGCGGGGGCATTTACAACTTTGTGACCAAAAGAGGTATTTGCAAAGGGCCTCATTCCAAAATATCCTGGACCCAGGTAGAAACGGGCAGTGCCATCACATGGAAGTATCCCTCGGTGATTTTGAAAGGGGATCACAGTGTAGGTGAATTTTACTCTGTGGCGCTCACGCGAAATTTTCAGCAGGCGGACACCGGCACCAAAATGATTCACCTCGGGGCCAACACCCGGAGTGTAATTATTTCTAAAGGCATCAGCGCTGGAAACAGTCAAAACACATACCGGGGTCTGGTCAAATTTTCAGCCTCCGCACGAGGCGCCCGGAACTTCTCTCAATGCGACAGCATGCTTCTAGGCAGCCACTGTGGCGCTCATACCTTTCCATACATCGAAAGCAATTGTCCTTCGGCTGTTGTGGAACATGAAGCCACCACTTCAAAAATTTCAGATGATCAATTGTTCTACCTGCGTCAGAGGGGTTTGGACATGGAAAAAGCCGTGGGGCTCGTGGTGAACGGCTACTGCCGTGAGGTTCTACAACAGTTGCCTATGGAATTTGCCGTGGAAGCTCAGAAACTGTTGTCTATTTCCCTCGAAGGCAGTGTTGGCTAAATTTTTTTCCAAGACCCAGAATGTGGTAATTTTTTAAGACATGTCAAAAAAACTCCTAGAAATTCAGAACCTCAGAGCAGGAACGGAAGACAAAGAAATTCTCCGAGGCATATCCTTGGCGATACAGCCGGGCGAGGTGCATGCCATTATGGGCCAAAATGGTTCGGGTAAATCAACCCTGGCTTACGTTTTAGCCGGTAAACCCGGCTATGAAGTGTTCGGTGGGTCGGTATGGATGAACGGAAAGGACCTTCTTTCCATGGAGCCTGAAGAAAGAGCTGGCGAAGGCCTTTTTCTCGCTTTTCAGTATCCGGTGGAAATTCCCGGGCTTAACATGTCCACATTCTTGCGGCACGCTGTGAATGAAGTGCGCCAATACCGTGGTTTGGATCCATTGGATGCCAAAAATTTCCTGAAACTAGTGCGAGAAAAAGTTCAGGAATTAGGTCTTTCCTCAGATTTTCTCAAGCGGGCGGTGAACGCTGGATTTTCCGGAGGCGAAAAGAAAAAAAATGAAATACTTCAATTGTTGTTGCTGGAACCTTCGCTCGTCATACTGGATGAAACCGATTCGGGTTTGGATTTAGATGCTTTGAAACAGGTGACAGAGCACATCCTCCGGCTGAAATCCCCGGAGCGTTCATTTTTAATTATAACTCATTACCCCAAGTTATTAGAATATCTCAAGCCGGATGTCGTGCATGTGATGGATGACGGCCAGATCCTCTGTTCCGGCGGTTGGGAAGTGGTGAAAGACCTTGAGGAACATGGATTTGAAAACATCCGTCAATCCGTTTTGAATGCCCCATGACCCCGGCAGACATTATGGCTCCTTCCCGTGCAGAATTGGCTGTCTTGGCTGGACAACCCAGCCCGCGGGAGTTGTACAAGTATTCACCCCTGAGCAAATGGATACCAGAAAGTCTGGCTGGCGTCCTCCATAAGGAAATCTCAACCTCCTTTGCCACCAAATGGCCCGATGAAATCCGTTCTTTTTTTAGGATTTTCGACCATGTGCACGATCCTTTGCTCCGTATTTTTCTGAGGACTCTGGAACCTCAGCTTTGGCAGGAAGTTCAAGGCCATTCCTTATTTTCAAAGACAGCCCTTTCCCTGAGCCCCGGGGGCATCGTTTCCGGGTTTCAAATCCGTCCCGAGATATCGGATTCTTTTTTCAATCTGAAGTTGGATTTTCAGGAAATTGAGGCACCGGCCCAGCCCTCGATCACGGGTTTCCTGGTTTGGGTTGGCGAGGGAATTTCGGCCGATGTGTGCCTTGAAATAATCTCAGATCCAAGGAAGGCGCACTCTGTACTGATTTTGGTTGTGGCGGAAAAGGACAGCCGAACGGATCTTAACCTTATTATTTCAGGTTCAGGGCAAGTCCGCTGTAATACTTTCGTTTCATTAGCAGGGCCTGCTGCAAGGGCCCATTTGAGGTCGGTTATCCTGAGCTCTCCAAGCAGCCATCATGACCTGCACAACTGGGTGCAGCATAGGGCGCCGGAAACAGAAAGTAACCAAACAGTACGGTTGTTGGGAGCCAAGGACAGCACATCGGTTTTCAGCGGTCAGATTGTGGTGGAAAATTCTGCCCCGCGCACGACGGCTTATCAGTCTGCAAAAGGGCTGCTCCTGGATGAAGGCGCGTTCGTTTATATGAGACCCTTTCTGGAAATCTATCACGATGATGTGAAATGTTCCCACGGTTGCACCACCGGATTTTTGGATCCTGAACAACTGTTTTATCTGCGCAGCCGGGGCATTTCAGAATCCAGGGCCCGGCAGGAGCTCACCGAGGCTTTTGTTCGGGAAGTCTTTTCCTCTGTGGGGTCTGTCATTCAGCGTGAATACCTAAATTCGGCCCTTAAACATATCTTGAACACATGTATGTAACCGGTGCTCAATGGGTTTTGCCAGGATTGTATAGGGACCATTTTCCCCTGCTACACCCGGATAAAGACGGAAAAATGGTTCATTATCTGGATAATTCTGCTACCACGCAGAAGCCCGAAATCTTGATTCAGGCCACGTCTTTTTTCTATCAGAACTTCAACGCCAACGTGCACAGGGGTGTATATGGCTTGGCAGCTCAGGCCACTCAGGCTTATGAAAATGTGCGGGCTGCGGTGGCCCGCTTTATCAAGGCCCCGCAGGCGCAGGAAATCATTTTTACTTCGGGCGCCACAGAATCGCTCAACATGGTGGCAAACTGGATGGGACAAGCCCTTCTGAAAAAAGGAGACGAGGTGATTGTTTCGATGATGGAACACCACGCCAACTTGGTGCCCTGGCAACAGCAGTGTGCCCGATCACAGGCTAAGATGGTGGCCTGGTTACCCAACGAAAAAGGAGAACTGGATCTGGACCGGCTGCAAAGTTTAATTACCAAAGAAACACGGGTCATTGCCGTGACGCATGTCAGCAATGTGTTGGGCACCGTGAATCCCATCCGGGAAATATGCGCCCTGGCGCATCAGCACAATATTCTGGTGGTGGTGGACGGCTCCCAGGCTGTGGCGCATATTCCTGTGAATGTGGAAGATATGGACTGTGATTTTTATTGTTTCTCAGCCCATAAAATGTTCGGACCGACGGGTCTTGGAATTCTTTACGGTAAAAAAGATCTGCTGAATCAGGTGACACCCTTCCGGTTTGGCGGAGAAATGGTGGACATTGTCACTTTTGAGGAGTCCAGTTTTATGCCTTTACCGGCCCGTCTGGAAGCTGGAACTCCAAATATGGCTGGCGTTTACGGGATGGGTGCCACCCTCAACTTCCTAAAAAGCGTCACCTATGATGCCATTTATCTGGCCGAACAGAAGCTTATGCATCATATGTTTCAGCTTCTGGAGCGTATGGAAGGCATTAAACTTTTAGGCCAGGCTTCGGAGCGCGTTCCGGTGTTCTCTCTTCTTTTTGAGGATATGCATCCGGGAGATGTAGCCCAGGTTTTGGACCAAATGAATGTAGCGGTGCGTGCAGGCTATCACTGTGCCATGCCATTACACAGGTATTATCAGGCCGGCAATGGTTCCCTAAGGGTTTCCCTCGCTTTTTATAACAATCAGGAGGACCTTGAAGCTCTGGAAGAAGGCCTCAAAAAAGCCCGCAAATTGCTGGTTCGGTGAGGCCGGAAGAAATCATTCTCAACCTAAAAGAAGATTTTGCCCTGTTAGGCGACTGGGAGGAAAAGTTCTCCTACATTATTGACCTCGGACAGCGTCTTCCGCCGTTTCCGGAAAATGAAAAAACCGTTGATCGGTTGGTGAATGGCTGCGTCAGCCGGGTCTGGATCATGCCGGCCGCCGGAAGCACGCCCCAAAATGTGCAATTTCTGGCCGACAGTGATGCTCTGATCACAAAAGGGTTGGTAGCGCTCTTGCTGTCTGTGGTCAACCAGCAGCCGGCTCAAACTATTTTAAATCTGGATTTTAATTTTATAAACGACCTTGGGTTGGGCCACCATTTATCGCCCAACCGCGTCAATGGACTCTGGTCCATGATAAGGAAAATTAAAGATTTGGCCTCGGGCCTTAAATCCTAAAGCACAATGAGCAGCGAGGATTTAGAACAAAAAATAATCGCCCAGCTTAAAACGGTGTATGACCCGGAAATCCCGGTGGATGTGTATGAGTTGGGCCTGATTTACGAAATCAACTTCCCCTCAGAAGACGAGGTGGAAATTGTAATGACCCTCACGAGCCCAAATTGCCCAGCCGCGGAACACTTGCCACGGGAGGTAGAAGAAAAAGTAAAAGCCTTGGAACAGGTGGGCAAAGTCACTGTTCGCATCACCTTTGACCCGCCTTGGAGTCGGGATATGATGAGCGAAGAGGCTCAGTTGGAATTAGGCCTTCTCTAAAAAATTACTGGGGGTTGGGCAGGAGCCTTCAGATATGTTCAATTAAATAAACCCTCCGGATAAACCCCTTGCTGGACCAGCTTTTGTACTGCTTTTAAAACCTGGGGTCGGTCTTCCCGATACGTGACCCCAAACCAGGGCCCCTCGCAAGGCAGGATATGCACACGATGCCCCAGGTTTTTAATGACATGATCCACGGCCAAAGGGATATAAAATTCAGCTTTGGGCTGGCTTTGGTTTGCCTTGGCAAAATCATAAAATAAGGATTCCATGACGGGCAAAATGGAAGGTTTAAACCCCCAAAAATTCATGGAAACAAAACGATTTAAAGGCAGCACTTCTTCTCCTTCGGAAGTGAGAGAAAGCGCGCAACCTTCACCACGGCGTATCTGGGTATGTTCTGTAATGGAAATCAATACATTGTCCGGCGTAGCTTCGCACACTCCACGGGAAACTGTTCCATAGTCGGACAAGGTGTCGCCGAGGCGGTATCCGGCCATGGCATGGTCGGTTTCGGACTTGGAGCTATCAAAAAAACGGCGCATAACCTCAAAGGCCGAACGGCCATAAAAGTCGTCCGCGTTGATCACCACAAACGGCCTGTCAATAAGTGGCGCGGCGCTAATAACAGCATGGCAGGTGCCCCAGGGCTTGGTGCGGGCTACCCGGCCAAGGCCGGGAATGTCGGGCTCCATTTCCTGAAAGCAAAGGCGATAGGGCACCCGGCCTTCCATCCTTTTTAAAACCACATCCCGGAAATCCTGCTCTATTTCTTTCCGGATAATAAAGATCACCTCGCCAAATCCCGCGCGCAAGGCATCAAACACTGAAAAATCCATCAAGGTCTCGCCGTGGGGGCCAAAGGCATCTATTTGTTTTATTCCGCCATAGCGGCTTCCCATGCCAGCGGCCATAATAACAAGTTGAGGTAAGGTGTTCATTTGGGCGGCGAAAGCTAATAAAATCTTATGGACTCGTGATTGTAATAAAAAAATTTAACCTTTGTAGTATGAGAAAATGCATTTATGTAGCTCTTTTGGGGTTCATTTTAAAATTTACAGGTGGCGCATTGTGGTCCCAGAATTCTGAGGAGGGTGCGTCCAGAAGCTACACTGAAAGCGAAAAACCGAAAATATTTGCTGTGGTGTGCGGGGTGGCCAACTATAAGAATGACCAAGCCATCAGCGACCTCAACTTCACCGACGATGATGCCTATCGGGTGTACGCTTTTTTAAAAAGTTGCAAGGGAGGCTGTGTGGAGGATGAAAACATCGCAGTTCTGGTGGATGAAGCCGCGGGCAGATCTAATATCCTGGGCACCATGGATAAAATTTTCTCCAAAGCCGGTCCCGCCGATATGCTGTGGTTTTACTTTTCAGGACATGGCGCTGTGGGCGCATTCGTTCCCTATGATTTTGATGGTTCGCCGGCCAGTTTCTTGACGCACGACGACATTAAAAATGTATTTAAGAAATACAATGCCAAGTATAAAGTGGTCTTTGCCGATGCCTGTCATTCAGGCTCTCTCTTTCCTCAGGCGCCGCAGGCCAGCCCCAGCCCCTCCCGTCCGGACCCGGATGGCACCAAAGTGCTGATCGTGCTTTCCTCTTTGCCTTCTGAAACTTCGGCGGAACATCGCCAGCTCAGGGAAGGGGTCTTCACCTATTATATGCTTAAAGGACTTAAAGGCACAGCCGATCGTGACAACAATGGCGTGGTCACATTGGAAGAACTTTTCCCCTATGTCAAAGCCAACGTTTTGAATTATACTCAAAACAAACAAACCCCTTTCATCGAGGGCAACGCGCCGCGTACCATGCCTCTTTCCTTCCTGAAATGAGCGCCTATGTGGCGGGTTGTGCTCCAGTTCAGCCATCCGGGGCCCAGATCCGAGAATCAGGACGCTCTGGGTTATTGGATTTCCGGCGATGGAAATACAATGGCCGCCGCTGTATGTGATGGGGTGGGGGGAAGCCCTTGTGGCGCTCTGGCGGCATCAACGGCTTGTGCCGCTTTCTTGGATTATTTCAGGACAGGAGATGTCATCCCTGAAAGCCATGGGAAATATTTGGAAAAAGAGATGCGCTGTGCCGCAGATTTTGCGCACCAGGCCATGATACAGTCGGTCAGCCGGAAAGAAAGTTGTGCCGGGATGGCCACCACATTGGTGGCTTGTGTGGCTGTGGGCCAAGGGGTGGGTTGCGTTCATTGCGGCGACAGCCGCTTGTATCACATTCGGAAAGGAACCGTGCTCTTTCGCACGGAAGACCATACCGTGGCCCTAGAACTGTTGCGACAGGGCGTGCTCACCTCAGAAGAAGCCGCTGAAGCCGGGCGGGGAGGCCCGCTTTCCAGAGCGCTGGTTGCGGAGGCTTCTAGGCAGCCCAAAGCTGAAACCACTCTGCTGCACCCTGTGCAACCGGGCGATATTTTGTGGCTCTGCACGGACGGAGTGTGGGCCTATGCCCAAGAATCCAGTTGGTTAGCATTCATTTCGGGTGAAGTTCTGAACCCGGTAGATACGGAGCGTAAGTTCATGGATTTGTGCGCCTCCGTGACGCGGGATAATTTTTCTGGCATAGCCCTGCGGTACTTTTAGGGTTTGGGAGGATCATGGCGGAAGAAGTTCTACATGTGGGCCGTTCGCCGGAGAATAATGTGGTCATACCAGATCCACAGGTCAGTCTTTTGCACTGTCGCATCATACCCTTAACCCATGCCAGCTGGCTGATCCAGGATTTGGATACCCCCTCCGGCACCTGGGTCAACGAGCGTCCTGTTGTACAAAAAGAGTTCGGCCGGGAAGACCGTCTGAGGCTGGGCTCAGTGAATCTTGATACAGCCTTGCTGCTGCGATTTTTTGAATATTCCCCCAGGCCCACCGGTATTTCCTGGAACGACTTCCGAAAACAGGAAGAAGCTATTCATCGCTTTGATCAACTGGAAAAAGTGTATGAGCAGTTCATGGAAGAGAAAAAGCGGATTTTGAAAAATAATCTCCTCAAATCCACAGGTATCCGGGCCGGGCTTTCAGCCATACCCATCATTGGGGCGCCCCTCAGTATCCTTAGCACAGCGCTCACGGGCGACGTACAGGAAAAGCTCATGGCCTTGGAAGAAAAATTTAAGACCGAATATGTGTGTCCGCGCTGTTTTCGTTTTTTAGGCGAGCCTTTCGCCAACCTCAAAAAAAGAGGATACTGCACCGGATGTCGCACGCCTTATGTGCGTTGCCCGAGAGAAAATTAAAAAAGTCAGTTTTCAGAAAAAAAAGGCATACTCAAAGCTTAAGGGCTCCCGGAAAGAACTTCTAATAGAACCGCCGAGTCTTTTGAAGAATAAACCTCCAGATGGGCCTTCCATGGAAGGCCGGGGGGGGGATGTTTCATTATTCAAGGCCAACCCAGATTTCAAGGTGGCTACATTTGCACCATGAAACCGGGGCGGCGGTTGTGGATCTTGGTGCTCAAAGATCTGAGGGCTGAGTGGCGCAGTGGGACCAGCTTGGGAGCTCTGGGGGTCTATTCCTTGTCCACCGTGTATGTGTGCTACCGGGCTTTTCTTTCTCTGCCTCAGACGCGGCTGTGGGTTACGCTCTTATGGATTATCATGGTGTTTTCCGGCGCTTTTATGGCTTCCGGATTATTCAGGCACGAAGCCGGCCAGGGCCGCACATTTTACTATCCGCTGGTGCGCCCCTGGGAGTTGTATTTTTCTAAAATTATAACAGCGGCCGGCCTTCAGAGCCTGGTATTGCTTTGGGTATTTTTAGCTTTTTCTTTGTTTTTTGGATGGCCTGAGGGGGCTGCCGGTTGGTTTATTGCGGCCTATTGGATTTCGGGCTGGGCCATTTCTTCCCAATTTGTGTTTGCTGCTGCGGTGGCTTCCAAGGCCGACCCTAAAGGCGGCCTCACCGCGGTGTTGGGTTTGCCCATTATGCTTCCCGCTCTTATGCTGTCCTTAAAAACCGGATTTCTGGCAGCCGATGGTTTGACCCAAGGGGCTTTTTTCCAGTATCTTGCGGCATTAATGGTCTTTTGCCTGCTGCCAGCAGGCTTAGGCGCCGGATTGTATTCGTACCTTTGGCACGACTAATGAAACCCAAGGGCTTGTGGTGGAAGGCGGGGGCTGTGTTGCTCATGGTGTATGCCCTACCCATGGCCTGGCTCGGGCGGGTGAGCGTGCAGGTGATGCTGCACGAAACCATCCGAAACCTGTATTTTCATGTAACCATGTGGTTTTCCATGACGGCCCTCATGCTGCTTTCGGCTGTTTGGTCCGTAAAAGCGCTGGCCAGAAACAGCCTCATCAGCGACCTTCATGCGGCTTCTTTTGCTGCAGTGGCCTTCGTTTATGGGCTGGCCGGAATAGTGACCGGAATGATCTGGGCGCGCTTCACCTGGGGCGACTTTTGGACCAACGATCCCAAACTCAATGGTGCGGCGGCGGCCCTGCTGATTTATGCCGCATATTTCATTCTTAGGAGTTCTGTGCAGGAGCCCCAAAAAAGACTCAAGGTGTCCGCAGTGTACAATATTTTTAGTTTCATCATGTTGTTGTTGCTCATTGGGCTCATGCCCCGGCTTACGCGTTCCCTGCACCCGGGCAATGGAGGCAACCCGGGCTTCGGCAACTATGATCTGGCGGAACAGATGCGCCCGGTTTTCTATGCCCTGATTTTGGGATTCACAGCGCTGGGTGCTTGGCTCGCGCAAACACTCACCCGCATTAAAAAATTGGAAAATCAATCCTGGCTGGCATGAAGAGAGGGCCCCTTATTTTTTTATGTGCGAGTTTCCTCCTACTTCACGGTTCTTGTTTGCGGGGGCCTATGGCCAATGCACAAAATGCCTCCGATACGCTGCTAAATTTTAATACCCTTTTGGGTGGGGTAACAACTATTTCTATTCCTCAGGATCAAGAGATGCCCCAAGGATTTCAAATCACTCCTGAGTGGGTGCTGATGGGGCCAGACACTTTGTGGCTACGCTTAGCAGAGCCCCTGGAATTTAAGGTGGAAACCGGCAACGGCGATGTGTTTGAAGTGAAAATTAAGGCGAAGAAACAAAATGGCCGGGAATTTGTTGTGGTGTCTACGGATCGTATTGAAATGGCGCAGGGTTGGCGTAAGGACGGTAAAATTTGGGTGGTTGTGGTAGTTTCTTCCTTGGTATTCGCGGCCATCGTGGCTTTTCTGTGGTATCTTGAACGAAGGCTCAGCCGCCTGGAAAAAATTAAAGTGCCATGAAAAAACTCCTCCTCATCCTGGTTTTGGCTTTGGGATTGACCGGAGCTATCATGTATTATTCCCTGGCGGAGTCCAGCGAGTATGCCACCTTCTCTAAAGCCTCCCAAGCCCCAGGTCGAGAATTCCATGTGGCGGGGACACTGCGCCGGGATTTGGAAATGCAATATGATCCCCGAACCAACGCCAATGTCTTTATTTTTTACCTAAAAGACTCTGAAAATCAAACTTTTAAGGTAATTTACAACGGCGCCAAGCCCCAGGATTTTGATAATTCCGAGCAAGTGGTTGTCGTGGGTTCAGTGGAAAACGATGTTTTTCATGCCCGGCAGATCCTTCTGAAATGTCCCAGCAAATACAATGACGGTCCGCAGATGAAAGTGGCGGAGCGGCGTCTCTAGTTGGTATGGATACCTCTGTGGCTTATTTGGGCGAACAGACCTTTTGGGGCCTTCTGGGTCGGGGTTCTGTATGCCTGGCGCTGGGTTGTGCTATGGCGGCTTTCCTTTTTTACTGGAAGGCCGAATCCTGGCCGGGTCTGAAAAGATGGGGCCGTTGGGCCTTTGGCGTGCATGTGCTGGCTATTCTGAGTGTGGTGGCGGTTGTTTTGTATTTGATGTTGAACCACCGGTTTGAATATTATTATGTGTGGCAACATAGCAACCGAAGTATGTCACCACGCTTCATTTTCAGCGCATTATGGGAAGGTCAGGAAGGCAGTTTCCTGTTGTGGATGACGTGGCATGGCGTGTTGGGAATATTGGTGATGGTTTTGTCCGGCCGATTCGAAAGCCGCATCATGTGGGTCCTCAGTCTTGTGCAGGTTTTCCTAGTGACCATGATTTTGGGCATTCAATTCGTTGTCGATGGGGACAAACAGGTGATTTTGGGCTCCGATTTTTTTACCCTTACGCGGGAACACCCAGCCATGCGCAATGTGCCTCTTTTTCTCCAGTCGGACTATCTCCACCGCCTAGATGGGCGGGGGTTAAATCCCTTATTACAGAATTATTGGATGACCATCCATCCGCCGGTGCTCTTTCTGGGCTTTGCCGCCACAGTGCTGCCTTATGCCTGGGTGGTGGGCAGCCTCCGTCAAGGGGACTGGGTCAGTTGGGTGAAGCCGGTTCTGCCCTGGGCTTTTGGGGCTTTAGGTCTTTTGGGAGCGGGCCTTTTAATGGGAGCCGCCTGGGCTTATGAGGCCTTGAGTTTTGGCGGCTTTTGGGCTTGGGATCCCGTGGAAAACGCCTCCCTTGTGCCTTGGCTGGCCCTTGCCGCCGGCGCTCATTTGTTGCTCTTGCCCCGTCTTCAAGGCCTCAATCATTTTTTAGCCGTTTTGTTTTTAACCCTGGCTTTCATTTTGGTTCTTTGGTCCACATTTCTCACCCGCAGTGGGATTCTAGGCAACTCTTCTGTCCATTCATTCACGGATTTGGGAATGTCCGGACAGCTTTTGCTATATGTGGGTTTTTTTTCGGTGTTGCCAGGCATCCTTGTGCTAAAAAGACGCAAATGGCGTGCAGCAGTTACTTTGGCCGTTCTTCTTATGGGGGTCTGGTTGGCCCTTGAGGGGGAGAATGCCGTGGTACGGGGAATCATCCTAGTGGCCGCTTTCATATTTCTGATAATGACTTTTTGGTCTGCTACCAGGCAGATTCGGGGCTGGCAGTCTGCTGAGCCATTGCTTTCCCGGGAAATCTGGATGTTCACAGGCTCCCTCGTGCTCACTCTGTCTTGGTTTCAAATTATTCATGAAACCTCCCGGCCGGCTTTTGGCAAAGCTTTTAAGAATCTTTCATTCCTTGGCCAATGGTATCCCGCCGATTATGCGCCGCCCTCGGATATCATTGATAAATATAATTATGTTCAAGGCCTATTGGCTGGCGCCATTTTGCTGTTAATGGGCGTAACCCAGTTTTTGAGGTACCGGCACACGCCCTGGCCCACCTTTGCCAGACATTTTGCGGCCACAGCTTTGGCCGCTTTCATTCCGACGGTCCTGGTGTCCGCTTTCCTTCCGTTACACGGCCGGTGGCATTATCTGCCCCTCTTGTACCTGGCTTTCTTTTGTCTTGTGGGCAATGGCCTCTATCTCTGGCGCGTAGCCCGGTGGCGATTGAAAGATTCAGCAGCTTCTTTAGCCCACATGGGTTTTGGTTTATTGCTGGCAGGGGCCGTTGTGGCCGGAGGATATAAAACCGTGGTGTCCTCCAATCCCAGCGAAATTCTCAATCTCGAAGCTCTGAGCCGGGATTTCAAAAACACTCAAAATCTTTTGTTACACAAGGGCGATACGGTGAGGCTGCACCGATATAATGTGGTGTATTTCCGCGATTCCGTGCGTGCGCCACGGGTATTTTTCGGACTTCAATTTCTGGATGATAGAAATCGTACATTATTTACCCTTTGGCCTCAGATTCAAACCAATCCACGCATGGGAGATGTGGCCGAACCGTCCACCCGACACACTTTATGGAGCGATCTTTACACCCATGTGGCCTATGTGGATAAAGCCAAGCTGAAGCACCTGTTGCAACCCGATTCGTCCGGAAGTGTGGGTCTGCGGGAATTGGGTACCTACCGCTTGCGCGATGGCGACACGGTGCATACCACCAATGCCCTGGCGGTGTTTCTGGGTTTGCGCTCCAAAACACCCTTGACTTTGGCTCAAACTCCTGACGTGTTGGAAATAGAGGCCCGTTTTTTGGTCCTGGACCGGAAAAAGAACCCTAGTCTCGTGACCCCCGTGATCCGTATCGAAAACAACCGCTTCCAATCCTTTGCTGCCCGATGTGAACTTACGGGACTGCGCTTTGAGGTGGCGCAGATCCTACCTCAGGAGAAAAGCATTGAACTTCGGCTTTCGGAACCGGTTCTGAACCCGGCCGACGACTTCATTATCCTGCAGGCTATATTATTTCCCGGCATCAATATGCTGTGGGGCGGCGCGATTCTCATGACCCTCGGCATCCTGTTGGCTGCTGTGCGCCGCTTTTTATCCTTACGCCAGGTACCATGAAATCTTTGCTGATTGTCGGCACCGGCCGCCTGGCCACCGCTTTGCTGCACAGGCTGGCGGGCCTCGAGGACTGGAAGGTATCTCTTCTTGGCCGCAACCGGGAAAAAGCTCTGTCCCTGGGTCTGGAATTTAAGGTGCCGGTGTATGCTCTGGAAGATCCATTTTTGCCCTTCGCAGATGGCCTATTACTGGCCGTCAAAGACGATGCCGTGGAGGACCTGGCGGCCCGGTTTGCCGACCGGGCCAGAGTGCTCATCCACTTGTCGGGCGGATTGCCTTTGTCCTCCGTGGGCCACCACTGTGCGCACGCAGCCGTGGTGTATCCGCTTCAGACTTTTGCACGGCCCCGCGAAGTTTCATGGCAGGAAATTCCGCTGTTTTTGCAGGCCACCTCAGAGGAAGCCTTAACTTTTGCCGGGGAGGTGGCTCGTGCGCTGGGTGGACCGCTGTACGAAAGTTCTGATCTGGAAAGGCAACGGCTGCATCTTTGCGCCGTATGGGCCAGCAACTTTTCCCGGCTCATGCTGGCCGAAGCCTGGAGGCTCTGTCAGCAATGGAATCTTTCGTTTGCCCATCTTCTGCCTTTGATTCAGGAAACCTTCAGGGGGGCTCTGACAGGAGATTCCCTTACAGATTTAATCACAGGTCCGGCCGCCCGTGGCGACGAGGCGACCATGCAAACCCACCGGCAGCTCTTGAATTCTCTTCCTGAACAAGCCGAATTATACAGCCTCCTCTCAAAACGCATCCAGGCTCTTTTGCACCGCGCCGAGGATTAAAGTCCTGTATCCTTTTTGTAACTTAATTAAAATCAATATTTCCGATTATATTGGATAAGC
>JANWWP010000017.1 GCA_025055575.1 Flavobacteriales bacterium
TCCCGGGGCTCCAGGCGCAGACAGGGCTGCAGCTCCAGGCGCGGCAGGGGGTGGCGCGGGCGCCGGCGCTGCAGCGGGGCCCGGGGCTCCGGGGGGGCCCGCCCCCACATTTCAATCAGCTTATCCCCCCTTATCATCGCAAAAGTTCCTGGCGCAGCAAAGGCGAAATGATGCGCACCGCATCCCGCACCAGCACCCAGGCCTCCCGCACGCCCCGCGCCGTGCCCTGCGCCAGATTTTTCCAGGCGCCCTCCAGCACCACACGGAAAAAATGAAACACCAAAAGCCGCCGGCTCCGGTTCAAAGCCGATAGCAATGCCAACGGCTCGGCAGCACGGCGCCCGCCCCGGTTCAGATAGTCGAGGCAGGCCGCCCGCATCCCCGGATGCCGCATCGTCTGATACAGCGCATCCGCCAAAATGTTGATGGTGGCATTGGCCCGGTGTTCCCGCCGGATAAAGCGCCGCAAAACCCCTTGAAGGTTTTGGCCTGACAGCTTTTCAGGAGGACAGGCATCCAGCAGGCAGCCCAGGGCCCACACGTCTGTGAGCGTGCCCGTCATGCCCCCGCCTGTCAGCGGATGCCGCATATTCAAGGCATCTCCCAGCAGGCAGGCCCCTTTCAAACGAAAACGCCGGGCATTAAATCGGTGGTTCGGCATCATTTTAAAATCGCCCTTCTCCAAGGCCGCCTCAAAAGCCGCCTGGAGACCCTCCGGCAGCAAGGGCTTCAAATGCTGGCGCAGATACCTCGTCAATTCCGCGCCCGGCCGGGGGGGCGCATCCGGCGGAAAATCAATCAGAATACGGGTTTCCGTACTGCTGATAGGATACACCAGGCAGGTATGGGGGCCGGCCAGAACCACATGTCCATGGGCCGGGTGCGGCAGAGTCGCGTTCTCCAGGATCAGACCCAAAAAATATCCGGTGGTCACGGGCTTTTCCCCACACACATCCATCCTGAAGCGCGAAAAAGGCCCGTCAGCCAGCACAGTCAGGGGCGCCTTGAGGACTTGGCTTCCCCCCTCCATGCGCACCCACACCCCTTCCACGGCGCCCGTCTTTGGGTGGGTCAGCAGTTTCTCAGCCTCGGCCGTAATGCACCGGATGTTGGGATGGGCTTCGGCCATGCGGCGCAGATTTTCCAAAAGCCGCTTGTGGTGAAAAGCCTTTCCCTGGCCACCCTGGGGATAGGCAATCACCACATCTTTGTCGTCATGCATCAGAGCGTAGCCCTCAATTGTTTGGGCGTCAATGCCTTGCAAAGCCGCGCCCAAACCTAGTTTTTCCAGCAAGAGCATACCGCCCGGCTGCATCAGTTCGCCAATAATACGTTCCGGCACGCGGGGATTTTTTTCCACCAGCGCCACCCGCCAGCCTTTTTTGGCCAGTGTGAGGGCTGCTGCCGTACCGGCTAATCCGGCGCCCACCACCAGCACATCCACTGTTGGCCCGGCCTCGGGCGTGGGCTCCTCCGGCAGGCTTTGATGCAGCCAGGCGCTCAGCCGGGCAGCGCCATCGGTGTCGGTGCGCAGGGCGATGTGGCTCAGCCGCTCGGCCACCATGGCGGCCGAAGGCCGGCCGCTCAGACGGGTCCGCATCTGCCGAAGGGCCTTAGAAAACACCTCGCGCACATCGTGCATTCCATGGGTGTCCAACATCATGGCCGCCGCCTGCCCTTTTCGAATTTTCACCTCTTTCCTGTACACATCGGTGGAGCCAAAAAGTTCGGCCAGGGTGGCAATGGCCATCACTTGCGGTATGGCGCAAAACCTAAAAATATCCGGGTGGCTGAGGCTTTCCATATATCCCAGACATAGGGGCACGTGGCGCAGGGCATCTGCAATCAAGCCATCCAGGCAGGCCAGTTGGGCGTCTTCCGGCACAGCATTTTGAAAATCTTCCAGGCGGGATGCAAAGGGTTTCCATAAGGTTTCCGGCCAAAACCGACGCTGGCTTTGGATATCCTCCAGATAGTCGCGGATGATGTTGGTTTTTTGCAAAAACAATCCCATAGCGTTGGAAGCTTCTTCATTGCGCGCCTCCGAGGGCTTTTCATAACCCGAAATCTCAAAGAGTTGGGAAAGCCCAATACCCACCAAACCGGCTACGTAGTGACAGTACAGGTCATAATCGGCCAGGCTCACCACCGGCTTCTCCGTGAATTCGGCCATGCCGGCGCCCATCCGCCGCGCAATATCCAGTATCACACTCTGGTAGGCCGGATTCAAATCTTGCAAAACGCGCAACACCTTGTCATAGTGGTGCACCAGCACCCGATAGTCGGGTTTGTCGCCAATCCCCTGCAGAATGTTGCTTTCCTCAGGTTTAAGACGGTAAAAGGTGGTCAGCAGGTCTTTTTTCAGGGCGCTGCTCAGTTCCGGATCGTCTTCAATGGTGTCCAAGGCCCGACACACCAAATAGAAAACGGAGACCGCCTCCCGAAGCCCCTCAGGCAGGTGCATGATCACCACCGCAAAAGATCGGGACACTTTTTTGAGGGCGTTGTAGCAAAAAGTAAGGTCATCATCGCGCTGCCCGGAGAGCCGCAGGTCTATCCCTGAAGGACTGGCATAGTAGGCCGATTGACGAAGCCGCATTAAAGCTTTCAGCTCTTCGGGACGTGGGGTGTGGGTCAACAATTCTCTGAGCATTTTTGCCGGCAGTTTGAGGGACAAATATCGGAATTCGTATTAACATTTCATTAACTTAGCTCATTATTTTGTTAACAACATGCAGAAGTTTGATTTTTGGCGCTTTGAAAGCGATAATGGACGCCAGCGCTGGCGCTGGACCCCGGAATTTGAGGAACGCCTGAGCGGCGATTTACTCCGGGATGTGGCCTGGTGGGTACAGTTGGAACCGGCGTTTCAGAAAACGCGTCAGGCCCATTCTGCCGACCTGGGTCTGAGGCCCCCAGTGTTGGAAACCCTTGGCTCCAAAAACCAAGATGTAGAGAGCGCACTGGTGCGTGGGGTCCAATTTTTCCACACATTACAGTGCGCGGATGGGCACTGGCCCGGCGACTACGGGGGCCCTCATTTTCTTTTGCCCGGTCTTGTGATGGTGTGCCATGCCTGTGGTCATGCCCTCCCCTACCCTCAAAAAGTGGTTATGGCGGCCTACATGCTCCAACATCAGAACGAGGACGGAGGCTGGGGTTTGCACATCGAATCGCCCTCCACCCTGTTTGGCACCGGAATGCAATATGTGGCCCTGCGCCTCCTGGGCATTCCGGCAGAAGATCCACGCCTGCAAAAAGCCCTTCATTGGATCCAGAGCCATGGCGGCATCACAGCCATCCCGTCCTGGGGCAAATTTTACCTGGCAATTCTGGGTTTGCTGGACTGGCGGGGGGTGAACCCACTTCTTCCTGAGCTCTGGCTTTTACCCCGGTGGATGCCGATCCATCCTTCGCGAATTTGGTGCCATGCGCGCATGGTGTATTTGCCCATGAGTTATGCTTATGGACGGCGCTTCGTATGCGCCCAGGACGCCACTTTGGAGGCCTTGCGCCAAGAATTGTATCCCCAGGGCTATGACCGCATACGTTGGAATGCCGTGCGCTACGCCTGTTGCCCGGAAGATGTGTACCACAAACCCACAGCGGTAATGAAGGTGGCCAACGCACTCATGCGGGGCTTTGAAAAGCTGGGGCTGAAGCGACTCCGGAAAAAAGGCCTGGATTTCGCCTTTCGGTACATCTGTGCCGAAGACGTACAAACCCGTTTCATCGACATCGGGCCTGTGAATAAAGTGCTCAACATGCTGTGCGTGTGTATTGAAAAGGGCTCTCAGAGTCCCGAATTCCAGCGCCACACCGAACGTTTGGACGATTATCTGTGGTGGGCCGAAGACGGTCTCAAAATGAATGGTTACAACGGTTCACAACTTTGGGATACCGCTTTTGCAGCCCGGGCTTTGGCCGAGGCTCAGCATCCCGTCGCATCAGAGGCCCTGCGGGCTGCTTTTCGGTATCTGGATTTTGCCCAGGTGAAGGAGGAAGTTCCAATGCAAAAGGAATTTTTCCGGCACCCCTCGGTGGGCGGTTGGCCCTTTTCCACCCCTGATCACGGCTGGCCCATCACAGATTGCACTTCCGAAGCCCTGGATGCGGCCTTGGCAATAGCCCGCCTACCGTTTCTCCAGCCTTTTGAGGGCTTGCCCAAGCACCGCCTGCAACTCGCTGCGGACTTGATCCTTAGTTTCCAGAACCGGGATGGCGGCTGGGCCTCCTACGAATTGACCCGCGGGCCCCGCTGGCTGGAATGGCTCAATCCTTCTGAGGTGTTTTCTGCAATTATGATTGACTATTCCTACACGGAATGCTCCTCCTCCTGCATCCAGGCACTCTGTGCTTTCCACCAAGAATTCCCGGAATACCGGTCTTCCGAAATATTGAAGGCCATCCGCCGGGGTGTGGATTTTATTTTGAGCAAACAAAACGAAGAAGGGCTGTGGTATGGCTCCTGGGGCGTGTGTTTCACCTACGGCACCTGGTTTGCTTCGCAGGCCCTCTCAGCCGCTTCCGCCCATCTAAATCCGAACGTCCGACGCGCATCCGAAAGCGCCTTAGCCCGCATGGCTGCTGCCTTGGCTTCGCGCCAGAATCCCGACGGAGGCTGGGGGGAGCACTACACTTCCTGCCTCCGAAGGGAATGGGTGAACCACTCCAGCCAGGTGATTCAAACGGCATGGGCGGTACTTTCTTTACTAAACACCCCCCACACGCCATTGGACAGGGTCAAACACGGCCTTCGTTTTATCCTGGAAAGTCAGGCACCTCACGGCGATTGGCCCCAGCAGCAGATTTCCGGTGTGTTCAATAAAACCTGTATGATCACTTACGCCAACTACCGCAATATTTTTCCGCTCTGGGCGCTGGGCAAAGCCCTCCGTATCGGCATTCGAAGCGTTTCCTGAACCCCTTTCCTCCCGCTCCTATCTGAGCTCCCGAAAAATCTAAGGAACGCTCTCTAAAACTGCTTATCCACTATTTCCGGCCAAAATCTGCCGGGATTTCACCCCAGGCCGCCGTATCCCATTTTAGAAGTGGATTGCGCCAGTGGTGGCGTTGCAGCCACTCTTCCGCTTTTTGAATCAAGTCATGGACGGGCGAACCGGTAGCTGGGGCGGCCTTGCGCGTATTGGCTTTTTTCTTACGGACCCAGGCCAGTGCTGTCTGACTGTCGGAATACACCGGGAGGTCCCAAAATCCATGTTTCTGACAGTACGCCAAAGCGTGCACAAGGGCCAGAAATTCTACAATATTGTTGGTGGCATGCGGAAAAGGCCCTCCATGAAAAAGCAGTTGACCGTCCTTTAGATTCACCCCGCGGTATTCAGCCGCACCGGTCACCATGTTACAGGCGCCATCCACCGCGATGCCAAGGCCGGGACTATTTGCTGTTGGGACGGCTATTGATGGGGTTTTCTCGAGCCGCTTTTGCCTAGATTTTGATGGCGGACCCGCCTTCCAGGCTTCTTCCGCTTCTTCACGACTGGGATAACCTTTGTATAAAGCCCCAGGAAACCCTTTGACCGAATTTTCTGCTTCTTTCCACGTGGTGAACACTCCAGTCTGCCGACCTTTCCATACTACGTAAAAGCTTTTGCCACTTGCGCCGGAAGGCATTAATTAGAACGGTTGGAGTCTGCTAATTTTTTCACATAAATATTTCCCGCGGCCGTTTCAGCCACTTTTTTTGGAAGGTAACGGGCCAGGGCTGCTCCCATTTTGTTCACCAGGCCGGGCACCACTTCTGTTTTGCCGGCCAACATGGCTTTTATGGCAACACGTGCCACGGCTTCCGGGGTCATGCCCACCGCATCGGACATTTTCCTTAAAGGCTCCATACCGGCTCTGTCAATAAAATTAGTTTTTGTGGCGCCCGGACTCACGCAAGTAACACTCACGCGCAGCCGCTGACGTTGACATTCCTGGCGGAGCCCTCGCGACATCTGTACCATGAAAGCCTTGGAGGCTGCATACACCGACATCGTGGGCAGCGCCTGATACGCCGTGCTGCTGCTGATATTCAGAATGTAGGAAGGCCCATTCTGATGAAGAATCGGAAGAAAGGCATGACTGAGGATGAGCGGGGCCTGCACATTCACGTGCAACATACGCAATTGCTCCTCCAGGGGCAGGGTCTGAAACCAACCCCACATGCCGTAGCCGGCATTGTTCACCAAAATCTTCAATTCTGAAGCGAAGCGATCCCGAGCGTAATCAACTAATGACTGAACCTGGGATGGGATCGATAAATCCGCTGGAAACACATCAGCTTGCACAGAATACTCCTTGCGGATGGCTTCTGCCGCCGATTCCAGCTCAGCCAGGCTGCGCGCCGATAATAACAGGTCGTAGCCGCGCGTGGCCAAACCGCGGGCCAAGGCCAGGCCAATACCTTTGGAAGCGCCGGTAACCAGCGCCCTGGGTCGTTTCACTTTACAAACTTATAAAGGTACTGATAGAGTTTCGGTCGGGCGTTTTCTTTTCTTGGCTTGTATTTGCCGGTAACGAAAGGAATGTACATCACCCGGCGTCGGCTCTCCTCACCTGTGACAGAGGACTTTTCCACACGATGCCAAAGGCGGCCGTCGTGCACTGTGAGGTCCCCGGCTTGAATGTCCAGCCCCACTTCCTCGGGATCAGGGGTATGACTGATAAAGTATTTTTTTCTGAATAAAGTGCTCCAGGCCGATTGGTTGTGGGTGCCGGGAATCACCCTGAGCCCCCCGCGGGCAGCCGGGTAATCATCAAAATGCAGGCCCACGTTCAGCATGGGCATTAGTTTTTTAAAGTAAAAGACATCGCGCAGGGCATCGGTGTGCCAACCCAAACGACTGTAGCCGCTCTTGTCGCAGTTAACATAATGGTTGAACACAGCGCCGTCTTTTTCCATTACTCCAATGCGACAATCCTGAGGATCGCAATTCAATAAGGGAAAAAGGGCCTCCAGCCTTTTGTCAGAAAGTATTTTGGCCACTTCCTGACTGTATAAGGATGTGAAAGCCATTCTTTGCAGCAGGGGCTTCCGGTCAATATCCAAACCAAATTTCAGAGGCACTCCCCGAACCCTCAATATTTCGTTTTTTAAAATATATTCCTGCACTTGGCGCATATCTTCCAGCACCGCTTGTACTTTTTCCCTGGAAATGAAACCTCTGAATTGCAGAAACCCATTTTCCTCAAAAAAATTCAGTTGCTCCTCGGTGAGCCTCTCTTCCAAATAAAAGATGACTTTATTCACCCGCATTTTTCAAAGTTTTTTGGGTTGTGGCATCAAAAATATTTCCACCAAATCCTAACAAATTGTTAATGCAAAAAATCCCCTAAAAAGGGGATTCAAGGCACCCCCATTTGCTTTTCGGTGCGCACTTTGCCATTTTTATCATAAAACAGCCACTTCCCCGTTTTGACGCCCATGTTGTAAGTGCCTTTCACCTGTAATTTCCCGTTGGGATAGTAACGCACCATGTCCCCATCCATCACATCCCCATTGTATTGAATCCTTGAAGCCAGGGAACCATGAGGATACCAGGCTTCCCATATCCCATATTTTTTCCCGTTGCGATAGAGGCCACGGGTGCTCATTTGACCCGTCTCATAATATTCGATGGAAAGCCCGTCCATAACTCCTGCTTTATAATAAGTTTCATCCTTCACATGCCCGTTTTCATACCAGTGAATCCAGCGCCCTTCGGGCGTTCCCAACCGATATTGCACCTGGTATCGGGGTTTTCCGTCGGGATAGTAGCCTTTCCAAAGCCCGTCCATGAGGCCTTTTTTAAAAGTCCCTTGATCTTCCACTTGCCCGTTGGGATAAAATGAAATAAAAGGCCCCTCCTCCTTCCCTTCCAAAAATTGCCCGCGGTGTTCTTCCTGGCCGTTTTCGAAATAATGGACCCAGGGGCCCTCTTTCTTATCGTTCCTGAAGTACCCTTTTTTCCAAAGCGTGCCCGTGGAATCATAGTATATCCACAGCGAATCCTTGAGGTCGTTCTTGTAATAGCCAATACTCTGCAGGATGCCGGATGGATAAAATTGTTTCCATACGCCGTGGCGCTTATCTCTTACAAAAGTGCCCGTCATATCCACCTGACCGTTGGGAAAATACCAGGTCCAGAGGCCATGACGCAAACTGTCGAGGTAGGAGAATTCGCCGGAAGGCCGGCCGTTCCTGTAAAAGCTGCGCCACAGCCCGTGCGGTTTATCCTGAAAATAACGGGCTTCTTCTGCCAGCTGGCCATTGTCATGATACAGGAGCCAAAGGCCTTCTTTTTTGCCGTTTACCCGGCGCCCACTGAGTTTTATCTGACCGTTTTCGAACCAGACCCATGTACTGTCGTTGTCATGATTTACCACTGAACGTCGGGCCCCGTTTTCATAATAATATAACCAACGCCCCATGGGCTTGTCCTCCCAATAATGTTCTTCTGAGCGCAGAACGCCGTTCTCAAACCAGGTGCGGGCGACGCCATGTTTGCGACCTTCCTGGAAAGGCGTTTCCAGTTCCAATTGGCCGTTTTTATACCACGCCCTTGCCACACCGTGCTTTTGTCCTTTAGCATTATAGGGCACTTCTTCTGTCAATTGCCCTTCCGGGCTAAAGGATTTCCAAAGACCCTGTCGTATCGAATCAACGGTCATTCGGCCCTCCAACATCAACTTTCCTGTTGGATAAAATTCCCGGTAACTTCCGGTATTGGCATCGAATTCCTTGAGAACCTGGCCCTCGGGAGCAAATTCCTGGCACAGGCCTTTGGGCCTGCACCCGGCGTCGAATGAACATGAGAAAGCCACCTTAGCGCCTGGATGATAGCGCGCGCAGGGCCCATCACAAGGCCGCCCGGCGCTATAATGACACACTTCCTTTTTTTTGCCGTTCGGGAAAAATTTTTCCCAGAGCCCTTCTTCCAATCCGTGCACAAAGGTCCCCCGTGCCAGCACTTTTCCGCCCACGCCCAATTCCGTGAATGTGCCGTGGTACAAACCATCGCTATCCATATCCGCCTCAATCTGAAGGCTGCCATCCGGATAAAAGATCTGTTTCAGCCCCCGATCGTAGTTTTCCACTTTGCGCACGGCCCCGTCCGGATAATATTCTATCCATTTCCCCGCTCTCTTTCCCTCCCGATAGCGGCCTTCTGAATTTTGATTTCCAGACTCATACCATGTGCGAAAAGGGCCATGCAATTGTCCATTTCTGTAAAAAAAACGGCTTTCGATCCGTCCGTTTTTGAAGTAGCTGACCATAGGCCCGTTTTTGATACCTTTTCGAAACTTTTGCACCGACTTTAAAGTGCCATCCAGGCGATACTCTCTCCACACCCCATGGGGTTTTTCGTTCAACAAAGGACCGGCCATGTGCACCGTGCCATCCGGATACAAAATTTTCTGGAAACCCCGGTCATAGTCTGTTTCAGCCACTTTGGCCCCGTCGGAAGCATAGATATGCCAAAGGCCCACCTTTTTTCCATCTTTCATGGGGCCTTCCGCACGGCGCCCCGTTTCGGCCTGAAGGGGGGCCTTGGACACCTCCTGCTGGGCCGTCAGACAGCCCGATAGGATCCACAGCGCAGCGAAAAAAAAAGTCTTTCGAATCAAGGATTGAACTTTACTGAACTAAACGGCAAAATTCTTGCTTATTATTTATGTGAAATAGTATTTGAAAATTTTATACCAACAATAGTTTTGTGGCCAATGACAGATAAGGATTCGGATGTTCAGGTAGGGCAAGGCACGCTGTTGGTGGCTTCGCCCTTTCTCCGGGATGGCAATTTTCGCCGCTCGGTGGTGCTGATTGCCGAGCACGACGCCGAAGGCTCGCTGGGCTTCATTCTGAATCAAATGACCTCACTCACCCTGGGCCAGGTGCTGCCCGGGATTGCAGACCATTGGCCCATTTATTATGGCGGGCCTGTAGGCAACGACAGTCTTTTTTATCTTCATTCGCTGGGGCCTGAATTGGAAGGCGCCCGTCACATTTTGGGAAGCCTCTGGTGGGGTGGGGCTTTCAATCAACTTCGCGCTTTACTGGAAAAAGACCAGGTGCCCCGGCATGCTCTCAAATTTTTTGCGGGCTATTCAGGATGGGGTCAGGGTCAGTTGGCCTCGGAACTGGAAGAAGAATCCTGGATTCTGAAGCCCGGCGGCACATTGAATGTCCTGGAATCCGAAACCGACCACCTCTGGCGCCGGCTGATCCTGAGTGAGCCGGCCTATGCTCTGTGGTTCAATATGCCCGACGCCCCTTATCTCAATTGATGTTTTCACGAGTACTTTGGGGCTGCCTGACGATTGTGTGGTTAGGATGGCATTGCTCCGGCGCCGGGTCGGCTGCTCAGATCATCGTGAGCCGCGGTGTTCTGCGCCTCGCTGTGCCCGGGGATTTTCATCTCAACCCTGCCGACAGCGCCTGGATTTCCAAGGACGGAAAAACCCGTATTCAAGTATTCCACAAAACCCGCAAAGACACTCTCCAGCCCAACTTTTCCCTCTCCGCCGAAGATTGGGTGGTCCACGTGCAGGATTCCCTATTGCATGAGGCCGGCTATTATTATATCAGCCGGCCCATGAACCGTTTCACAGGCGCCCTGCGCGGATTATTTTTTGTAGCGGCCCGGGATTCGCAATCCCTGAGCAGGGAGCGCCTTGAAGTTTTGATTCTGGAAAGCCCGGAATGGTTTCACACACTCCAAGTTCATCTGAAAGGCCCACCCTTCCGTCTAAACCGGGATGAACTGGACGAGCTGTATGACTCGGCTTCCGAAATTCAGAAGCGCACCACAAGCCCCTCCGGCTCCTGAAAATCAGCCGCCACAGTTGTCGGCTAATTTTGGCCCCGGATGAAGCTCAGGGTCTTTAAATTCGGTGGCGCCTCGGTGCGGGATGCCGAGGGTATTCGCAACATCACAAAAATTGTTCGGAATGCGCTTCAACAGGGTACGCGTTTGGCTTGTGTGGTATCTGCCACCGGCAAAACAACCAACGCCCTGGAGCACATTTTAAAAACTTGGTTGAAGGCCCCTGAAGCCGGACTTCGGGCCCTCCAAGAACTGGCGGCACATCATGTGCAGATCGCCAGGGATCTGTTGAAAGATCCGGCTCCTGCCATTCGTGAAATTGAATCCATTCAGGAAAGGATCGCTCAGGGGCTGGCCCATCCTTCAGGGGTCCTTTTCGACGCGTTGTATGACCAGGTGGTAAGCGAAGGCGAACGGATGGCGACGGCTCTGGTGTCGGCTTATTGGCAGTCGGAGGCCCTTCCCCACAGTTTACTGGACGCCCGTCAATTGATCCGCACCAACCCCACCTGGCGCGAAGGCGAAGTCCTCTGGGAACCCACTCGAGAGGCGCTGCGAGCCAGCGGAGCGCGATTGTGGGAACAGAACCCCGGGCAGGTTCTGCTGACCCAGGGATTCATTGGCGGCGGCCCTCACGGCGAGAGCGTCACACTGGGCCGGGAAGGCAGCGATTACAGCGCCGCTCTCATTGCTGCGGGCTTGGAAGCCGAGGATGTGGTGATCTGGAAGGATGTGGCGGGGGTCTATAACGCCGACCCCAAAGTTCACCCGGGCGCAGTGCTGTTCAGCCGGCTTTCCTACGACGATGCCCTGGAGTTGGCCTGCTACGGGGCCACAATCATCCATCCCAAAACCATTTTCCCCTTAAAATCTTCGGGCATACCATTGCTTGTAAAATCCTTTCAATATCCCGAAGCGCCGGGAACACGCATTGACAACAACCGCACGCTGGCCTTGGTGCCGGCTCTGATCCAGAAACCGCGTCAGGCCCTTTTGCAAATCCGGACGAAAAACGGAGAATTTTTGAATGAAAACCATCTGGCCACAATCTTCCAATGCGCCCGTCAAAGCCGCCTGAAAGTCAATGCTTTGCACCACACAGCTCTGGAAATAAACCTGTGTGTTGAAGACGATCTGCACCACATCGACGAATTTTTAAAGGCCTTGGCTATGGATTTTTCCATCACCACCCGGCGCAAGCTGGAATTGATCACCCTCATCCATCCCAGCCCTACACTGACTGAAAACGTCCTGGGATCCAGGAAACCACTTCTGGAACAATCCAACCACAGAGTGATGAGATTTGTGGCAGAAGCTGTAAATTGATTTAAAAAACCCAATCCTAAGGCGACTCTTTCAAAGAAAATTATTAGCCTATCACCACGAAAAAATTTAAATGTTTATTTTAGGAAGCCATTATTAAAATTCAAATATTTCACATATTAAATAAGCTTTTTGTCTTTTATATTTTATCAATCTACGTTTTTATTTTATATAAATTTGTCTATAAAATTATTGATTTTTTAAACTACTTACACGTTCAATTTTAAGGCTAAAAAGAAAAATAATTTCATGTATTTTAAACAGGATTCATTTAAAAATAATTCTTTTTTTAAAGGGTAATTTATGGATTTAAACCCAAAAAAATGCTCCTAAACTACTTGAATTGTATTTTCCAAATTCTGCGTTCCAAACTTTAATGATTCTGAAAGAGTTATTGAAATTGTATTTAAAATATTGAAATTTAATTATTTAAATCATTATTTTAAAAACAAAATAAGTAATTTTTATAGGAATTTTTTTTTGGTTACCCAAATCAAAGAATCTAAATTTGTATAGCAAAAAATTAAAGTCATGAAAAAAAGTATCTTTTCTTTACTTTTTGCCATACTTGGGTTCTCCTTGCCAGGACACACACAGCCAAATCCTTGCTTAATAGACATATATCCCATGGGCTGGCCTAACACATTTCCCTATTACTGCACAGGAGATACCTTAGGATTTATGTTTTACAGTCCGGGAATAAATACTCAATATGATTCCCTAATTATTCATTGGGGGGACGGAACTTCCAGCGGTGTAAATACCAACAATTTTCAAACAGTTGTGATGCACGTGTACACGCAGTCCGGCACCTACTTTCCTTTCCTTGAGGGGTTGGGGGGTACCTGTGGAGATACCCTCATGCCTTTCCAGGTGTATGGAGATGTAAATCCTGGAGATACGCTCCAATATGGTATCATCAATTACATTGAAGTGTCGGACGGATGTGCCTTGCAGTCGGGAAGAGCCTTCATCGATTCGGACGGCAACTGCACCTACTCCTCCAATGATGTGCCCTTAGCAGGCAAATCTGTGCTGGCTTATTCAGGGAATAATGTAATAGGTCTTGTTTTCACGAACCAGGATGGCATATTTGCATTTAACGGGCCGCCGGGTGTGAATTTCAAAATATATAATTATCAATTGAGCAGTTCACTTTTTCCCAATTGTGGCACAAGCAGCTCTGGTGCGGAAACCACTGCAAACAGCACGAATGATTTCGTTTTCAATTGCAATGGCGGTTTTGATCTTTCCATCACTTCAGGAAGTACCTTTTTGGCTCAAACCATGTTTACGCCTATCTTTTTCAATGTGTGCAATGAGGGCTGTACTGCTGTGTCCAATCCCACAGTCACGTTTCAATTCCCCTCACAGGTAATACCTGAGAATCCTGGTTCGGTGGTTGTGTATTTACCTGGGAGCTGGACACAGCTCATTCCTACGGTTAGCGGTTCTTCCGTGTCTTTCACGATTCCTACTATCCTGACCCCGCAGACCTGCGTTTCAGGCTATCTGAAAGCTCAAGCCAATCCTCAAAACACCATATTAGGAACGGAAGTTTGTGTGGTTTTCTCTGTGGAACCCTCGAGTGGGGATTCTAACCCCAACAACAACACTTCTTCGACTTGCATGACTGTCGTCACATCCTACGATCCAAATGATAAACAAGGACAATGCGACAATAAGAACGCCCAAGGCGATATTGAAGCAAACAAACCCCTCATCTACACCATCCGCTTCCAAAATGAAGGGAATTTCCCTGCCCGTGATATCCGAATCACCGATACCTTGGATGTGAACCTCAATTGGAATAGCGTTCAGCTTTTAGGGTGTAGCCATCCGGTTCAAGTGTGGATGAACGACAATGTGCTTACGTTCTTTTTTGATGAAATATGGCTCCCTTCCATGGCGGTGAACGAGCCCGCCAGCCATGGCCATGTAATTTTCACCGTGCATCAGGATCCCAACCTGCCGCCTCAGACAACCATAAAAAACAACGCGGATATTTTCTTTGACTATAATGCCCCCGTGCGCACCAACACCGTTGTGAGCGTCATTAAATCTATTGGATTAGAAGAAGACCAAACCTCCTCCTTCCGAATGGCGCCCAATCCCGCCCAGGAAGCCCTGTATCTAAATGGAAAAGTGGACGTTCCGATGGAATTTCGGTTGTTGGATGCGACAGGGCGCACGGTCCTCAGTCAAATCCTCACCAAGGAAGGCCAGCACGTGCACCTACACAATGTGAAAAATGGGATATATACGGCCCACCTCACTCTAGGTGGAAAAAGCCTGACCGTGCAGAAAATCATCGTGATGCGTTAAAAATACCGGCATTCACCCCCTTCCAAGCCGTCTGCCGATGGAAGCGGCAGGCGGCTTTTCTGTTTCCGGGGAAAGCCCTTCCGATGCCTCCGTCATCCTGAATAAGAGAGGTTTTATCCCCCTGTATTCAAAAGATTTTATGCCGCATCCAGCGCTGCCTGAGCGCCAAAAGTAAAAGAAGCCCCCCCACCAGCAGCCCCAGCCTTCCGGGCCAGTCGCCGTAGCGGGCAAAAAAGGTGGGAGCTCCGGACGTGGGAATTTCCAAGGTTCGGTGCAGAATCGCCGGTTCCCAATAGTGCGTTTGAGCCAGCACGTCGCCCTTGGGGCTTATGAAACCGGAAATGCCCGTGTTGGCGGACTGCACCACAGGCACTCCCAAAGAAACGGCCAGGATGCGGGCATAGGCAAAATGCTGCCGGTAACCCGGTGTGTCGCCCCACCATCCGTCGTTGGTGATGACGGCGATAAGGCGGGCTCCGTTGCGCACAAAACCCGCCATAAAATCCGGAAACACGGATTCATAACAAATAGAGGGGGCAATGCCCAGTTCACTTCCGGGCATTCGAAATACGGATCTTTCTTTTTGGGTGCCAAGGTTGCCGATCATCCCCCCCAGACGCCCGAACACCTTATCCTGTAAGGGCTTCAGAATTCTGGGGAAAGGCAACATTTCCGGACCGGGCACCAGTTTGCTTTTATGGTATAGCTGCGGAGGCTGACCGGAGGTCAAAAAGGCGGCGGTGTTATAATCGTCAACGTACAACCCGTCGCCCACAGGTTCTGCGCTGGGGGGCACACCCTCCGAACTTTCCCTGAAGACATCCTGGGTGCTCAGTCCTAAAATAAAAGCCGAACCGGGATATGCCTCCACAAAAGCCTGAAAACGGCCAAACAAACTGTCTTTGTACAATTCCTTTTCCCAAAGCGCTATAGGTACAGCGGTTTCCGGGGCCACATACAAATCTGCCGGGGCGGAACCAGCCATGGCCAGCAACTTGACCACCTGGGCCTGCGGCGTCAAGCCATCAAATTTTTCATTCCAAGGGTCAATATTGGGCTGCAGCAGGGTGATGCGCAGGGAACGTATTTCCCTTTTGCCTTTGGCGAAATACATGAAATAGGAAAAAATAACCGGCAGACCTATCACCAGAAGCGCCGTAGCCAGACGCTTTGCAAAAAAAAGGGGATCGGCCGACCGAAAAAGCCGGGCCACGGCATAGTTGCAACCCAAAATCCATGCACTGCCGCCCAGGGGCCCGGTCCATTGATACCACTGCACCCACTCAGGCATGGTGGCGAAACCAAAACCCAAAGTGAGCCAGGGCCAGGCCAGATCCCACCTTTGATGCAAAAATTCAAAGGCCAGCCAAAGGCTCACCAAACCGATGGCCCCGCGCACCACACCCATATTGCGCCGCACAAACAGGCCCATCCTGAAAACAATTGCCATAAAAAGACTGTTAAACAGTATGGCCGCCACCGCCCCTTCCGGCGAAGCATTCCACACCCACCAGGTGGTGCAGAAGTTCCAAACCAGAAAGGCCCAATAGCTGAGCAGAAAAAAGCGCCCCCCACGGATTTGGGGATATATTTCCGGCAATGCCAGCATGGGCGCCAACGCCACAAACTTCAGCCACACCAGGCCATCCGCAGGCCACGACAGCCAGAGTATCAACCCGCCGGCCGTAGCCGCAAGAAATTGTTGAAAAAGAGGGATTTTTAAAAATTTCATGTGCTGCAAATTTGTTAGATTTGTATAAATAATACTAATTGTGCGCTGTTTTGTCTTTTGTCTTTTCATTCAGGTCTTTTTGGGTGGAGGATCCCTAAAAAGTCAGACCTTTTTCTACCGCACGGCCGCCAGCGGCCGGTGGAATGTCACTTCCACATGGGAACGGGCTACCAGTATGTCGGGCCCCTGGAGTGCCGCCACAGCCACCCCCACCAATGCCAATTCCGATACCATCATCATCCGCAGCGGGCATATTGTGCGCAATACTGCGGCCGTCACAGTGGATCAGGTGTACATCGAATCGGGCGGGACCCTGCGCCTCACGGCCGCGGCCATGACCTTTGCCAACGGCCCGGGCGCCGACATTCTTGTGGATGGCACTCTGATGGATTCCTCCAGCACCGCCGTGGTTTTCAACACCGGCGCCCGATGGCGTTTGGGCAGCAGCGGTACGTACATAAAAACTTCCGGTTCTTCGGCCGTGGTATGGCGGGATAATTATGACGGCGGCATCAGCACTATTCCATCCACGGCCCACTGGCGCATCCAAAAAACCGGAACCATGAATCCTTCGGTAGTCACTGTGGGGGGGATGCACTACCCCAATCTCTACATCGAAAATTTTACGACCACCATGTACACCCCGGCCGTAGCCGGATATTTCCAGGGAGCTACAGATTACCCAAGGATAAAAGGCAGTTTTGACCTGGGCGGTACTGGTTCCAATTTTGTAACATTCACGGTGGACGTGACCCATGCGACCCGCATCCCAGTGGAAGGTGATTTTATCGTCCGCAGCGGCAATATTTTGCGGCTGTGGGGCAACGGTTTCAACATTCGGGGCAACATCACGGTGGATGGCACTGTGCTTTACGACCACGATCATGGCCGCACCTTTGAGCTTTCCGGCGCTGCATCCCAAACAATTTCCGGTTCCGGCCCCTTCAAAATCTGGAACCTGCGCATCAATAAAGACGCAGCCTCCCACACTGTGACGCTGAACCGTCCCCTCACCGTGGACAACCGGGTGGAATTCGTGACCGGAAGAGTGGTCACATCCTCATCCAACCGTCTCATTTTCAACGTCTATGCCGGACACACCGGCGCTTCGGCCAGCAGCCACGTGGTGGGCCCTGTGCAGAAAGTGGGCAACGCCCCCTTTGAGTTCCCCGTGGGCAAGAGCGGTATCCTGCGCCCCATTGCCATCACCGATTCCACAGCCTACGTGTGGTTCGAAGATTTTGGAACAGGTTGTTCCACAGGTACGGCAGCCCATGGCTTCACTTCCGCGAACGGCACCTGGACGGTCACTTCCACAGGCACTAACGAAGCCAACGCTAACGTTTGGTATGTGAGCGCCGAGGAACAGATAGGCGCCGGCCGCTGCGGCGAGGCCTGCGGGGGCAGCAACAACCGTACGCTGCATGTAGGGGCGGAGGCTTCCATGGGGGGCGACTTGGGCGCCAGCTATTTTGAGAGCAGCCCTACAATCTGTTCTTTTTTCGGTTGGTGTTCCATCACCAACCTCCGTGTCCAGTCGCCTGTAATCAATCTGACCGGTTACTCCAACATCACGCTCACCTTTGATTACATCGAGTTTGGAGAAGGCTCTAACGACAACGCCACTTTATGGTACTTCAACGGCACTTCCTGGTCCCTGCTCGAGGATCTTCCCAAAACCAACTGCTGCGGCGGGGTGTGCAACGGATCGCTACAGGGTGGCTTTGTGCGCTACCATGTGGCCCTGCCCGCTTCTGCCAACAACAACCCCAATGTGCGCATTGGCTTCAATTGGACCAACAACGGCAACGGAACGGGCACGGACCCATCCTTTGCTGTGGACAACATCCTGCTCACCGCCGATGCCTTCACCGCCGAATTTTTCCGCTCCAATCCCAAAGTGGACATCGGCACGCCTTTGGATGCCACATTGGACTCCGTCAACAGCTGCGAATACTGGATTCTGGACCGCGATTACGGCAATGCCTCCAAAACGGTGCGCCTCTCCTGGGGCAGCGGCTCCTGCCCCACCCCAGACCTCTCCACCCTGCGTGTGGCCCGGTGGAATGGCAGCCTCTGGGCTGACCATGGCAACGGCGGCACCACGGGTTCTCCCTCCGCCGGCACCCTCCTCACCGATGCCCCCGTCTCTTCCTTCAGTCCCTTCGGCATCGGGCATCTGGGCGGCCCCTTGCCCGTGGTGCTGGGCCCGGTGCACTTAGCCTGCCCCGAAAAGGGCCAGGCTCTGCTCTCCTGGATCACCTTTTCCGAATCCAACAGCCATTACTTCGAAGTGCAGATTTCCCAAGACCTCACCCACTGGCAAAGCCAGGACCGAATCACGGCTTCCGGTTGGAGCCATGCCCCTCTGGAATATAGATCGGTATTTCCCATCCCGCCCGGCCAGTCCCTCTACGTCCGTATCAAACAAGTGGATCACGACGGGCGCTTCGAAATCTTTGGTCCCTGGAGTCTCACCTGCGATGCGCAGGAGGAATCAAGCGCCCCCAGCCTTTTCCCCAACCCCGGACAGGGACTTTTTTTCCTTAGCCTGTGGATTCCGGAGAACAGCCTGCCGCCCACGCTCCATATTTTCGACAGCCAGGGCCGCACCGTGCACAGCCTTCAAATACCCGCCGCTCACGGCCGGCAGATCGTCCCGATACAGACTCACCTACCCCCTGGATTATACTTGGTGCGCTTAGAAAGATCTGGTCAGGAGCTGTTTTCCACACGCTGGATCAATCACCAGCCCTGACGAAGCCCATGAAGCCCTGACTTTTGACAAGTCAAGGGGATCCTAAATTTTTGGGCGTGCCCCCGGCGGGCCGGCAGCCGGAGGGCCGGCCTTTGCTCCGCTCGGCCAGCGCTTGCCGCCGGCCCGCCGGGGTCGGGCTGCTGCGGGCTCCGCTCCCGCTCCGGCAATCCCTTCGCCCGCTGCGCGGGCTCAGGGCAGTGCCGGCGCCTTCGGCGCCGCCCTCCGCATCCCTCACGCAGGGCAGGCGCGGTGGCTCAGTAAGCGCCCCCGGCGCCGTACCGAAGCTCCGTCATGGCAAGGCCCGAGGGCTCCAAAGCCTTCCGTTTGGGAACAGCGTGCATACCCGGATCCAGGCAATTTTTTCGGGGCCCTATCACCCAGCCCTTGCCCTAAGATGCCCGCCCATGGATTCGCTCTCATCAGAGGCAAAATTCCAACAGAAAAAAGACCTGAAAAACCGGTCCTTCGTTACGGCTTCCTGCGCAAGCCCACTCCGGAACCGGAAAAGTGTCTTTGCCACACCAACGCTATGAACACTGAATCGAAGCCCCCATCCAGAAGGTCCGCGTCCCATGGCCTAGAAGAGGCGTCCCATATTAAACCAACAGCCCAGGCCCCCACCAGGGACGGAATCCCTTTAAAAAACAAAGCCAGGATATCCGGATGGGTCTTATTATTGCAGCGTGAGTAGCCTGTTTTCTCTAGAGGGCCGCGTGGCAGTGGTCACGGGCGCTGCGGGCCTTTTGGGCCGGGCGCATTGCGAAGCGCTCCTGGAAGCCGGAGCCAGGGTGGTCGCCTGCGACAAATCCCTGGATTTGCTGAATTCGGCTTTTGCCGCTGAAAACAAGCCTGAAAAGCTGTTCTTTTGGTCATTCGACATCACCCAGGAAAACGAAGTAGCATCGGCCGCGCGCGCTGTGGAAGAAAGTATGGGCCGGGTGGACGTGCTTGTGAACAACGCCGCCCTGAACGAAAAATTTGAAGATCCTCTCTTGGGTCCTGACGAAAGCCGCTTTGAAAATTACGCCCCGGATAAGCTGCGCCAGGCTTTTGAAGTGAACGTGCTGGGCGCAGTGTTGTGCGCCCGCTTTTTTGGGCAGGTAATGCTCAAGCAGGGCCGGGGCAGCATCATCAACATGGGCAGCACCTATGGCATGGTGGGTCCGGACCAAAATATCTACCGCCGGCCCGATGGAACCCAGGACTTTTTTAAATCACCGGCTTATCCCATCACCAAAGCCGCCCTGCTCAACTTCACCCGTTATCTCGCCGCCTATTGGGGACCGCGTGGCATTCGGGTGAATACACTGACGCCCGGCGGCGTCGAGAACCGCCAGGAAGCCTACTTTATCGAAAATTACGCTGCGCGCACCCTGCTGGGGCGCATGGCTCAACCCGGCGATTTAAAAGGAGCGCTGCTTTTTCTGGCCTCAGACGCCTCGGCCTACGTGACGGGCGCCAATGTGGTCGTGGATGGGGGCTGGACAGCTATTTAAAAAATTTGCCCGCATGTCCCAAAATCAAATATTCAGGAAACTCGAAAAAATACGCGCCCTGGCCACCGACGTGGACGGTGTGCTCACCAACGGCGCCGTGTATTACGGCCCGGAAGGGGAAAGATTGAAACGGTTTTACATCCGCGACGGTATGGGCTTTGAACGCCTGCGCAATGCCGGTTACAAAGTGGTGGTGATCACCGGGGAAAATTCCGAGTTGGTGCACAGGCGCATGGAAAAACTCTTGGTGGAACACTATTTTCCAGGAGCCAAAGACAAATATTCTTTGCTCGTGAACTGGTGCCGGGAACAACGCTTGGATCCATCAGAACTAGCCTACCTGGGCGATGATGTGAACGACATCAGCGCCATGCAAATGTGCGGCTTCAAAGCTTGCCCTTCGGACGCTTTCCACCAGATCCGAACCCTGGTGGACTACGTGTGCCACAGGCCGGGCGGATTAGGGGCTTTCCGCGAAGTGGCAGAACTGATGCTGGCCCATGGGCCATTCCGGCTTTAAAAGCCAAAAATGCCTTTTCCTTTAGATGAATTTTTGTTACCGGCCGGTTTAAAATTTGGAGAATCGCGGAGCTTTTCAAGCATTTGGCGTTCCTCCCGCGAAAGGTTTTCAGGGGTGTACACTTGCACCACAATGCGCTGATCCCCGGTGCCTCGGCCGTTGAGGTCCGGAAACCCTTTGCCACGCAGTTTGAGAATTTTTCCGCTTTGGGTGCCGGCCGGAATTTTTATTTTGGCTTTGCCGGACAAGGTGGGCACCTCCACTTCTGCCCCCAAGGCAGCTTCAGGAAAGCTCAAAACGAGGTGGTACACCACATCGTTGCCATCCCTTTCGAAGACTTTGTTTTCTTCCTCTTCAATAAGCACCAGCAAATCGCCGGGAACACCCCCCCGAGCGCCCATATTGCCCCGGCCGCTGAGAGAGAGCTGCAAACCCGGATACACGCCGGGGGGAATGTTGAGCTCCACGATATCCTCTTTGCGGGCCACACCGTCGCCAAAGCATTTGGTGCATTTGTCACGGATCACCTGGCCGCTCCCGCCGCATTCGGGACAAGTGGTCACCGTCTGCATACGCCCCAAAAAAGTGTCGGTGATACGACTCACCTGTCCCTGACCCCGGCATGTTGGACAGGAATCCGCACGGCCAGTGCGGCTGCCACTGCCGTGACAGGCATCGCAAGCCACCAGTCGATTGATCTTAATTTTCTTTGAAACGCCCTGGGCCATCTCCTGCATAGTGAGACGCAATTTCACGCGGATGTCTGAACCTCGGTTTACGCGGCGTCCCCGAGAGGCAGAGCCAAAACCAAAGCCGCCAAAATCTCCGAAAATATCACCAAACCGGCTGAAAATGTCTTCGATGTCCATGCCGCTGAACCCGCCCCCGGCACCATTGCCGGCCGGCCCCCCAAGGCCTTCATGGCCAAAGCGATCGTAGCGTGCCCTCTTTTCAGGATCGCTGAGCACCTCATACGCTTCCGCAGCCTCTTTAAATTTCTGTTCGGCCTCTTTATTTCCGGGATTCTTGTCCGGATGATACTGAATCGCTTTCTTGCGGTAGGCTTTTTTTATTTCCTCCGCAGAAGCCGAACGAGGTACTTCCAAAATTTCGTAATAGTCTCTTTTGCTCATCTCCCAGAATGATTTTATTCCCCAACCACCACTTTGGGAAAGCGAAGCACCCGATCATGCATCATAAAACCCCGCTCCACCGTGTCTAAGATGATACCTGACTTATCCGGACCCGCCGGCACTCGGGCCACCGCTTCATGCTTCTCAGGGTCAAACAATTGTCCGCTGCAATCGGGGGTTGTGACGCCCAGTTTTTCTAAGGTGTCATGAAATTTTTTAAAAATCAGCTGAACACCTTCCTTCACGGATTCCACATCCTGAGTGCCTTCCATATTCTTCAGCGCCCGCTCAAAATCATCCAGAACAGGCAAAAAAGCCAAAATGACATCACGACCGGCCATTTTGGCAAATTCTGCTCTTTCTTTCATCCACCGTTTCTTAAAGTTGTCAAATTCCGCAAAAAGCCGCAGATATTTGTCCTTCCACTCTTCCAATTGTTCCTCCAAACCAGGCCCTGTGGCCGTAGGTTCCTTGGCTATAGAATCTTCTGCAACAGACTCATTAGCCGTCATTTCCTGAAGGTCATGATGCGCCGCAGAGCTGTCCGCATCAGAGCTAGAGCCATGCTTTTCCGTGTTTTGATCTTGGATATTATTGAAGGAGGTGTTATCAGTCATAGGGAATTAACGCGAAATATTGAGCTGCAATAAATCCGCCAAAGACGGGGTTGCGTCAAAATGACAGAAGCCATTCCCAGTTACTCTTAATCCAATAATGATTATCCTCCGCCGCGAAACAGTTCTTCCCAAAAAGTGCGGGTGGAAGCTGTAGGTCGCCCCAGCAGATGTTGAAGCGTTTGCGCGGGATCGGTATTGTCCCTGAAGAGAAGCTGAAACTGGTCGTAGCTGATAATTTCCGGAAACCAGACAGAAATGAAGTTTTTCGTAACAGGCTCCACCAGGGCCTTGGGAATTTCCACAGGAATGGTACGCCGACGGCGCACACGGTTGGCCATGGCCAGAAGATCTTTGAAGGAAAAAGCTTCCGGTCCGGCACAGGGAATCACATTCTGGGAAAATGGATTCTCCATAAGCCGGATCACACTTTCTAAAATATCCTCCGGCATCACAGGCTGAATACGTGTGTTCAGAAAGCCTTTGGGAACGGGGGTAAGATTCAGCAACAATCGGCCCATCTGAAGCAACAGTTTGAACTTTTGTACCAACACATTTTCCGGAAGGCAGATAATAGAAGGTCTCAGGATAAAAACATCCGGATGTTGGAGCAGCAGAGCGTCTCCGATGCCTTTGGATTTCAAAAAAGCAATCGGATTATACTCGTCCGCGCCGAGAACGGAAAAATGAATTATTCTGGGTTGGCCAATCCGTTCTCTGTGCTGCAGAATATTTTTTACCAGTTGCACATGCACATCAAAAAAAGCAGAGGCTTTGGATTCACGCAGGATGCCGGCACAATTGATCAGAACGTCCACACGCCCCAGCAAATGCCAGTCATCCTTTTCGGGATCAAAGCACATGTAACCGGGCAAAGCCGGATGCCGGGATAAAGCCAACACCTCGTAGCGCCCGATGGCTCTGAGCCGGACGGTTAAATGCCGGCCCAGCATACCCGAAGCTCCAATGATAGCCACGCGCATTGCCGCACGAAAGTATTTCAAAACGGGCGGGCTTTGACCGGGTTGAAACCAGGATGAAAACCCTTCCAGAATTACTTTTATCAACGGACATGATCCTCCCTGCCAAAAAGCCTGGACTAACCTTGGCGAACCGATGGCGGATTTCGGATGGTGGGATAATTTTTTCAGGGGTTTTGTTTTTTCTGACCTTAGGCTGGATAAGCCCCCCCTCCGGATGGGAAAGCAGCACGCTCCAGAGCCTGGCCAGCGGCCCTGACGACTGGAATCGCTATGCCCGTCATGCCTTGGAAATTCATCGGAATGGCCTCCTCATGCCGGGAGCACCTTGTCCTTATGACGGGCCAGGCGGGTTTCTGTACGCATATTTTCTGGCGGCTTGTGCCGCCGGGGGCTGGAACAATTCAGGTGATTTTTACCTTCTGCAATCCGCTTTGCTGGGGCTGAGCTGGGGTTTGTGGACAAGCGCCAGCCGAATCTTTTTCCGCAGCCCTTGGCTTTGGGGCCTTTTCGCGGTCAGCTTGGCTGTGGTTTTCTTTTTGGACGTTTACAGACATTATGTGTTCCGCTTGCTCAGCGAAAATCTTTTTCTTCCACTTCAGGCCGTTTGGTTTTACAGCTGGATACAGGGGTCAAATGCTGCAGATCACGGGAAAATTGAGCGATATTTTTGGCCCAGTATCTCCTGTATTGCTGCCACTTGGATGGCGTTGGTTCGGCCGCAGCTGATTTTGTTCCCTTGGCTGTTTTTAGTTGGCTCTATTGGGTTTTACAGGTACCGGGGAGAAGTAAAAAAGTCAGTGTTTTGGAGTTTTGCCGTTTTTATCACCGCCACGGAGATGTTTTTGTGCTTTCGAAATTTTTGGGTATGTGGCGTTCCCTCCTGTCTGCCGGAGGAGGGCATGTCTTACGCTCTTTCGCAAGGCTGGAGGCAATCAGGAGGATTTTTCCAAAAACTGGCATTTATAATGGGATGGCTTCCAGCCCTAGCCCCTGAGTATCACATACGTCCGCACTGGCTTTTGGCCTGGGCTGGGATCCTGGGTGGAGGAACTTGGAGTGGGTTGAAAAGAAGGGTTTCTCTGTCCCATTTCGGAATGGGGTTGCTTTTTATTCTCTACTACGGGGCCACATTATTCTGGGTGGAGCTTCCTTCTTATGGCTTTCGCTACATTTTACCCCTGATGCCTCTGCTTTGGATTTATCTTTTTATCGTGCTGCAGTCATGGGTGTGCCCATCACAGGTTACACACCGATAATCCAGGCTAAAAAGCGGATAAGTTGAAGCAATAAGCTCAGAAAATAAAAGGAAAAAATAAAAACATTCTGGAGGCGGACCGGATATTCCGAAAGGCGGCCACGTATCTGGATCGCCAAATGTCCGATGGCCATGATGTGGAAGCCGATGGAAAATACCAACCACACCATTTCTCCGGACAAGGTCCAGGGCCAGGTGGCCATGGCCATCACTCTGTAGTGTCCGGTGGTCAAATATTTATAAGATTCGAGGCCGATTCCCGTGAGGATGTGCAGAATGAGATACAGATGTGCCAGGTAAAAGGTAGCAGGAAAGTTAACGGTTGTTTTCGGTTGGGTCATAGGCCAAAAGTCATCCGTGAACGGCCACGCCCTTGCTGTATTTTTCAATTATATCAGCTTCAAATTCCAGAAGTTCATTCCACCGTTCGTCGGTGGCAGTGCGGCCTGTGAGCCGGCGGGCCAATGTGATAAAAACCGTGTAATGACCGGCCTCGCTCTCCATCAATTCCCGGTAAAAATTTTTCAATTCCGGATCGGCCACATTTTCAGAAAGCACACGAAAGCGGTCGCAGCTGCGAGCCTCAATCATGGCGCCCACCAGGAGATGGTCCCGGAGCCGCACCGCAGCGTCCCCTCCTTTATGTCGCCAGGCCATCAACTCATTCACATATTGGTCTTTGCGTTGGGGACGAAGGGATAGACCGCGCCGGCGCATCATGGCAATCACCCGCGCGAAATGCTCCAGCTCTTCACGCGCCAGTTCCGTCATAGCATCCACCAATTCAGGACTGTCCGGGTAGTGGTTGATTAAAGACAGCGCGGTGGCGGCGGCTTTTTGCTCACACCAGGCATGGTCGCTCAAAATTTCTTCCGGATCGCGAACGGCTAAGGCAGCCCAGTAGGGGTCGGTGCGCAGCCTCAGGCGGAACATAAATTGGAATTTTAAGGACAAAATTAACCGAAAGAACGCGGGGGAGGGCCGAAATCAAATATTTTTGAAGACTCTGGAACGCACTCCCACGTTTGAAAATCCCAAAAGATTTGCTGAAAATCTGGGGTCGAGAGACCACTCATTTCTCTTTTTCTAACACCCACACATCCTGAAAAGCTACGGGATGGGATGGCGGTATTCCCCTCCAACTCCCCGGAACCGCCAGCCGCACCCGCCAACCGGCCGCGCGACAGGCTTCCTCCAGAAACTCCGGACTGTATGCAACATTGGCCCGCTGCACGTTCAGGTCCATCAATCCATAATGCCCAAAATTGTGAGGAAATGAAAAGGATCCCCGCACTTCGGACTCCTTGCCCGTGAGCAGAAAAAATGTGGCCACAAAACGGCCTCCGGGCTTCATCACGCGGGCTGTCTCATGGAGGTATTGACGGGTTTCAGCAGGCAGCAAATGGGTGAAAACTGAGATGGCGCATCCAAAGTCAAAGGTGGCCGCATCATAAGGAAACTTGAAACGATCGGCCGCCAGGCCATCAGCAGTGTACAAATCATTGTGCAACCGCACATGACGGAAATGAAATTGGGGATATCGTGATGTTATATGCCTTTGGCACCAGCGTACGCCCATTTCCACCACATCAAAGCCTTCGTAGGGTCCCGAGAGAAACTGGGTCAGGGGCCGGGCAATACGCCCGATGCCGCTGCCCACATCCAAAAAATAATGGTGCGTCTGAAGCCCCTGATCCTGAAAAAATCGCAACCAATCCTCCCCCTGACGCACAAAATCGCCCCTGCCGGTATACATGAGACGACGGGGCGGAACCATGGGCGGCGGAGGATGCAAGAGATCATAGGGTAGGTAGCGAAGCCAACGCGCAGCCAGGCGCCAGGCCGGAGAGAGCAGGTAATAGAGCCTGCGCCACATAGGCTGCAAAAATAGGACAACCCCAAGGCCCTTATTTTTTATGCCCTGATGCAAGGCTTAACCTTTTCTTAATAAATCGGCCCCTACATTTGTCCATCCTTTTCAAAATGCGCACTTTAAAAATTGTTTCCTGCATCGGGTTCACTGTACTTACAAGTTTTTCTGCCCATAGCCAGATTGCCATCAGCGAAATCAATTACAACTCCGATTCGCTGAACAGCCCGGGCGACTGGATTGAATTGTACAATTACTCCGGCAACTCCGTGGATTTGTCCAATTGGAAAATTATGGACAGCCAGCCTGTAAATGCCTTCACCATTCCAGGTGGCACCGTGATTCCGGCCAACGGGCGGCTGGTGCTGGCAGAAAACTTTACCAAGTTTGACCAGCGTTTTCCGGGCATCCCCCGCATCGGACCCCTCAGCTTCGGCCTTGCAGGATCCGGAGAGCAGATCACACTGATGGACCAAAATGGTATTGTCAAAGTGCAACTGACCTACGATGACAGCCTTCCCTGGAGCAAATGCGCCGATGGCATGGGGCGTACACTGGAAATCATCAATCCCCAGGGCAACGCCAACGACCCTTCCAACTGGCGCTGCGGTTGTGTGATGGGTTCTCCCAATGCAGCGTTTTCGCCCTGCACGAGCGAAGTGGTGATCGTTTCTGAAATCAACTATAATTCCGACTCGGTGGCCAATCCTGAAGATTGGTTTGAGCTTTGGAACACCAGCAACGGGGTGGTCAACATCAGTGGTTGGTATGTGCGGGATGACAACAACAGCAACGTTTTTCAGTTCCCGGCCAACACCGTGCTCAATCCCCAAGCCCGCCTCGTGGTATTTCGGGATGCCGCGGCCTTCGCGGCCCAGCATCCAAATGTCAGTAACAAAGTGGGGCCTTTTTCCTTTGGATTGAGCAATTCCGGAGATTGTATCCGTTTGTATGACAACCAGAACCGGATAAAATTCACAGTTTGTTACTCGGATAAATCTCCCTGGCCTGTGGAAGCCGATGGCGGGGGCTACACACTGGAGTTGGATACCCTATTTAATAACAGTAAAGATGTTTGCTCGCCCGCATCCTGGTTCGCGGGATGCAAGGGCGGCTCGCCGGGCAAGGCTTTTAGCCCTTGTAATGCCAGCCTACCTGAAGACCTCCTCGCAGGAATTTCTATTTTTCCCAACCCGGCTTCTGAAATTTTGTATTTTGAAACCGAAAAGCCTGTTGAGGAAATAACCCTGACCGACTTGAACGGGAAAATTTTAATGCGTTTTAACGGCCCACCCGACAATGGTTTTTTAAACTTAAGCCCGCTTCCTGGAGGGCTTTACATTCTTAAGATCCGCTTCCGGGAAGGCTTTGCTGCCCAAAGGCTGGCCATCGTCAGGTAGAAAGCGTCCATTTCATTACAATAGTTCATTGGCCAAATTAGCCAGCATGCTGCGCTCTCCTTTCTCCAGAGTGATGTGGGCATGCAAGGCGTGGTGGTGAATTTTGTCAATGAGGTAACTAAGTCCGTTGCTTTCGGTGTCTAAGTAAGGCGTGTCAATCTGGAAAATGTCCCCGGTGAAAACAATTTTGGTACCTTCTCCGGCCCGTGTAATGATGGTTTTGATTTCGTGGGGCGTGAGATTCTGGGCTTCGTCCACGATGAAAAAAACATTGCTTAGGCTGCGGCCGCGTATGTAAGCCAGGGGCTGAATCACAAGTTTTTCAGTTTCCAGCATCTCATTGATTTTCCGGGCCTCTTTATCATTTTCCCCGTGGCGGCTTTGAATGTATTTCAAATTATCATACAGCGGCTCCATGTAGGGGTTGAGTTTGCTTTTTATGTCGCCGGGCAGGTATCCGATGTCCTTGTTGCTGAGAGGCACGATAGGACGGGCGAGGTAGATTTGCCAATAGTCCCGACGAAGTTCAAGAGCCGCGGCCAAGGCCAGTAATGTTTTGCCGGTGCCGGCCACCCCTTGGAGGGTCACCAGCCGCACCTGGGGATTCAACAGAGCGTGGAGGGCAAAAACCTGCTCTACATTGCGCGGCCGGATGCCATACGCTTCGCGCCGTTCCAGGCGCTCCACACGCTGCGTTTCGGGATTCATGTAAGCCAGGACGCTGCTGTTTTCGCTGGTGATCAAATAGTAGTGGTTGGGGAAGCGGGGAACGTCTTCAGGCAAGTCAGACAGAGCACAAAATCCTTTTTGATAAATCGCTTCAATGAGGTCGGGTTTGGCCACCCGGATTTCACTTTTACCTGTGTACAATGCAGAGATATCGCGTACCTTACCTGTCTCAAAATCTTCGGCCTCAATGAGCAGACTTTTGGCTTTAATGCGCAGATTGATATCTTTTGTCACCAACACCACGCGCCGGTTAGGATATTGGTTTTTTAAGGCCAGTGCGGCATTCAGAATTTTGTGGTCAGGCTTGGCATCTCCAAATATTTCGCAGGCATCCGGATGGGCGTGTTCATCCATCACCACGCGGAAGTAGCCTTTGTCCGAACCGTTGATGGGAATCCAATCATTGAAGGTGGTCCCTTCGCTGTAATCATCCATCATTCGGATAAATTGCCGCGCCTCAAAATTTTTGGTATCATTCCCTTTTTTGAAATTGTCCAGCTCTTCCAGCACGCTGATGGGAATGGCCACATCATGTTCTTCAAAACAGTTGATGGCGTTGTGATTGAAAAGGATTACAGAGGTGTCCAGAATAAAAATTTTTTTTTCTTTCCTTCTGCGGGGCGTCATAAGATAGGATGGTTTCTAAAATCCCGAAATAAAGTTACCCGATCCACTCACTGGACGTATGCAGAAAACCGAAATTTTTTACCGTAATTACAAACAAGTCTCCCGCCCTGTTATCCAAGCCTCAGCGGTTTGTTGGAAAAAATCCAAAACGGTTTCCCGACCGGACTTCTCTAAGATAGAGACGGAAAGAACCACAGGTACTTTTTCCAGAAAATGCCCAAGCTCCTGAAGGCGTTTTTGAACGATATGTCGGGCACTGCTGCGCGGAAGTTTATCACACTTGGTGAAAATGAGCACCCAGGGAAGACCCGATTGCTCCAAGTTCTGCATCACAGCCAGATCCGAACGCTGCCAAGGCACGGACACATCCACCAAAAGACACACCAAAGCTAAATTGGGCCTGTGCCTGAGGTAGGCGTTGAGATGACTCTGCCAGGCTTCCCTTTCTTTTTGGCCCGCGCGCGCATACCCATATCCGGGGACATCCGTAAAGTACCATTTTTGAGAAACCTCAAAGTGGTTGATGGTGCGCGTTTTACCAGGCCGAGCCGATGTGTGGGCTAGATGCTTGCGCCCGGTCAAAAAATTCAGCAAGGAGGATTTGCCGACATTGCTACGGCCCAGGAACACAAACTCCGGTTTGTCGGGCGGAGGAGCCTCCGTGTAGCTGAGACTGCTTTTTAGAAAGCGGGCATCCAACGGAAGAGGCCAGCGGCTCAGTTGGGCACGGGATTGCGCAACCATCCCTCCAACAGCCTGTTAAAAGTTTCGGGATGCTCCATCATGGGCGCATGCCCGCATTTATCAATCCAAAACAAAGCCGAGTTGCGAAGGCGCTGATGAAATTCCTCGGCCACTTCCGGAGGGGTAATAATGTCGTTTCGGCCCCAAATAAGACAAGTGGGTGTTTGAATGACGTGCAACTCATCGGCCATGTTGTGGCGAATGGCGGACTTGGCAATGGAAATGATACGAACCAGCTTGCTTCGGTCATTGATAATTTCAAACACCTCGTCCACGAGTTCCTTCGTGGCAATGGCAGGATCATAAAATGTGATTTCTACTTTCTTCTTGATGAATTCATAATCTCCCCGTTTGGGATAAGAACCTCCGAAAGCATTTTCATAAAGACCTGAAGATCCTGTGAGAATCAAATGTTTTAAGAGGGGCTGATGGTTCACGGCATACACCAAAGCCACGTGACCGCCCAAAGAGTTCCCCAGCATGGACACCTGCTCATAGCCTTTAAACTCTATAAAATCACGGATATATCGATATAACGGTTTCACTCCGGCATCCAGAATGTTGATCTCAAAAATGGGCATGAGCGGAATCACCACTCTGTAGTCTTTTTTAAAATGCTCCACCACCCCTGAAAAATTACTCAGGGCGCCCATGAGACCATGCAACAACATAAGAACGGGGCCCTCGCCCTCCTCAAAATACGCAAAACCGTTTTCCCGTATCACCCTATCTTCCATGCCTCAATTTGGGAACCAAAAGTAAAAATTAATTCCCACCCGCTTGTTCCCCCCTCGAAGTGGGCAACAGGACAAAATCCTAGTAGAGGCCGCAATAACCGACAAAAGGTATAACCCGGCTCAGTCCTTTGGCATCGAGAATTTGAATGGAGCCCGACTTCCGGAAACGATTCGAACCCAAACTGCCTTCTTCACGGATTTTCAAAGCCATGGAATATTCGCTGTTTTGATACTTTTCTTCCACGTCGAATTCATTGAGATTCGAGGAACCCGTTTTGTACATTAAGGAGAAGGCATTATTTAAACGAATGACGGCTATTTTGTCCATATCGCTCACAAATATGAATTGTTTGTTTGCGAGGCCCGAGGAGTCCCGGGCAAAAAAACATCCACAGCCCCGGATGTCGAAAGGTATTTCAGAAAAAGTTTGAGGTTCAAGAAGGTCCTCTCTTTGAGGTGTAAGTTGGCTTCCACTCACCGAACTTGTGAGCCCCCCCTCATTGCATCCCATCAAAAATAGGGAAACAAAAGTGAGCCAACAAGAGCCGGCTGAAACGGAAAGAGGAGCCATAATGGACGTTTTGGGCGAAATGCTCTGCAAGTATAATATTTTTTTTAATACATGCAAATTCTTGTAACCTAATCTTGGGGAAAATGTTTTTGTTTTAGATTAAAAGCTTAACTTTCTCTCTTTTGGTCACATTAACTTTGAAACAAAATGAACATGAGAATAATTGAGAATTTTCTGGCTTTAACTTTTATTTGTATTAAAATATTATCTGCCCAGGTTTCGAAATATGATCTCATGCGTATCCGCCTGTCCGCGGATAGTTGGGAGGTTATTTCCGGGTCAGGGCTTTTGGATTGCGGGGTCCACGTGAAGCCCGGTTGTTGTCTCATAGGAGACTTTCCTGAAACTGTGGCAGGAGAATTAAATCCCTTGGATTTCGAGATCCTTAAACGTCCGGCCATCGCTTTGGAAAAGTCCGGCTCAGGAGCTTGTGAGAAGGGGACGTTCCCTTCCGTTCAGAATTTTCAACTGGGCAGTATGGGTGGTTTTTACCGGCTGGCAGAGGTGGACAGCGAGATGGCCCGAATGCGTCAATTGTTTCCCCAATATGTATCTCAAAAATACACGATACCCGGCCTCACCACACATCAGGGCCGGCCCTTGTCCTATTACAGAATTTCGGACAATCCGCACCTCAACGAACAAGAACCGGCTATATTCTATGGGGCTGCCATCCACGCCAGGGAACCCATTTCGGTATCCAACCTCATCTATTTCCTTTGGTTTTTGCTTGAAAATGCCGCTCAAAGGCCGGACTTGCAATTTTTAATTGAAAACTCTGAGTTGTACGTGATGCCCATGATCAACCCGGACGGCTATTATTATAACGAAACTACAGCGCCAAACGGCGGGGGCAACTGGCGAAAAAATATGCGCAACAACGGCGATGGCACATGGGGCGTGGACTTAAACCGCAACTTTCCGTTTGCCTGGGGTTGGGATGATTTGGGCAGCAGTCCGGATCCGGCTTCTTTCACCTACCGCGGCCCCTCGCCGGCATCAGAACCGGAAGTTCAGGCTGTGATTTGGCTGGCCAATCAGGAAAAATTCAAATTCAGCTTGATGCACCATTCTTATGGAAATTTTCTGATCCATCCCTGGAATTACATCCCCCAGGCAGCCCCAGACTCCCTGATTTTCCGGTCGGCCGGGCACTATTTGACTCTAGAAAATAATTTTTTATCTGGCACCTGCCAGGAAACGGTAGGATATTTAGCCAATGGAGGTTCGGACGATTATCTGTACGGGGATACCTCGGCGCCCAAAGGTCGGATCCATGCCTTTACTCCGGAAACAGGCACCTATTACGATGGCTTTTGGCCTATGCAGGAACGCATCATCCCGCTGTGCCACCGGAATTTATGGATGAATCTGGCCCCTCTTTATCTCCTTTTTCCGACGCTCCAGCACAATCTGACGCCGCCGGTCATTTTGCCTAGCGGCCAGGAACACGTACTGCGCTTTCAATGGCAACGCGTTTCCGATACCAACGCCGTGTTTTTGCGGAGTGTTCAAAGTCTGAGTCCTTACATCCAAATACCCGCTTCCCTTGCCCAGCGTCAAATTTTTTATCCGGCGGCCTTTACCGCCCTGGACGACTCCCTCGTTTTAAACGTTTTGTCGGGCGCCCCGCAAGGCACCTCCGCACGCGTTGTACTTTCATGGCACAATGGAGTTTTCGAACGCACAGATACTTTATCTTTTATTCTTGGCGTGCCGGAAACGATTTTTTACACTGCCTGCGACAATAATTCGCCCGAAACCTTCACCGCCCAGGGCTGGGGATTTTCTTCTCAGTCGTATATAAGCCCCCCGGCTTCGATCACGGACTCGCCTTTCGGAAATTATCCACCCAATGCAGAACAAACCCTTATTTTTAACAAAGTCATCAATCTGGCGGATGCGCTGGCAGCAGAACTCCGCTTCAGAGCCCGATGGGAAACGGAAAAATCCTATGATATTGTAGTTCCCTTTGCCCGGATATTCTTGGGGGATGAGGTGCCATTGTGCGGTCAGTATACCTTTCCTGTATTTTCAGCCCCGCCCTCTGGCCCTGCCTCAGAACAACCGGCTTACGATGGTATGAGCGCAGGGTGGATCGAGGAACATATTTCGCTCGCAGGTCTGCTGGGAGAAAAATTCCAACTGGGCTTTCGGCTGTATTCAGACAGCTATGTAGAGAAAGACGGTTTTTACCTGGATGATGTTCAGATTATCAAAATTGGTCCTTCCTCGGCCGTAGTTCCAGCTGTAGAAACTTCCGGTGAAAAGCCTTTAATAATTGTACATAAGCCCGGTCAGGAACAGCTTTTAATTCATATTCAAAATGTTCCTGAGGATGCCTACATTTACATATACAATATAGCCGGCACCCTGATGTGGTCAAAAAAAATTTATAAAGAGGAAAGAAACATTAACATTAATTTGAACAGCTGGCCTTCAGGCGTTTACATGGTACGTCTCAACGAATGGTGTGAAAGGTTTATTGTGAAAAAAGATTGAGCCGATCCTAAATTTAATATACATCATGCCATAATTAAAAAATGGAATTATGGCCCGTATATCAGTTTTTCAGCTACGATTTCAGGAGCCACTTTCTCCATACATGAACAGGAGTGCGGGATGCATTTTTTAGAACAATCCAGCGCCCCGGTGAGCGCCAGCACGCGCGGGCCTATGGGGGCCCATCGGCCAGGATGCATGGGGCTGCGCGGCACAAACAGACCGATGGTATTTAATCCTAAAGCTGCCGCCACATGCAAAGGGCCTGTCGAGGGCGCTGCAATACTGTGGCAGGTGGCGATAAAACGTATGAATTCCTCCAGATTAAATTGCCCGCACACATTCAGAGCCTTTACGTTCCCGGATTCCCGGATAAGATATTCCGCTTCAGCTTGATGTTCTGAAAGTCCAGAAACAAATATTTCTGCATTTTTTAACGACCCGAGAATCCTGAGAAGGGAAATCCAATGCTTGCGGGGCCAAAGGGGTGCACTTTTGTTGCTGAAAGGATGAAGTAGTATGCGCAGCGAGCCGGCAGAATGAGAATTCCCATTCAGGGACCAGAGCTTTAATTGGGATAATTCATCCAGAGCGCAGGGCCACACACGCGGCAAAAATTTTTTAACCAGCACCAGGTTGAGTTGGGTCTCATGCCAAGGAGAATGCCGGCGAGAGAAAAAAATTCTTTCATTGGAATATAACCAGTGCCACCACCGGCCCGCTGTTCCTGTGCGCCGTCGAAAATTCAGTTTCAGAGCCATCCGGGCTTCTTCAGGCCGGCTGTAGAAAAAAACGATGTGACTGCGTTCTGTTTCCGGCCATGGCACACGGCCTTCCATAAAATCTTCAAGGGCCACCCAGGAATCCAAAAAAGTGCAACGCTGCACCAAAGGCTCCCATGACTTGCGACAAATAAAGCGAAGAGCCCAATCCGGATATGTGTGGTGTATCCAACGCAATGACCACAGGCTCACCATGACGTCGCCCATGTTGTCGCTGCGAAGAATGGTGAGCGAGGGCTGTGGAGATGGTTCTTCTGCCGATAATTTCAAATGCTGATGAGCTCGCGGTCTTCTTCTTCTTTGTATGCCATAATCTGCTCCAAAGCGTCCGGAACCACATCGCTGCAAATGACGATAAAACTGCCTTTTTCCGCAGTTTTCAAAGCATGATCTATGGCTTCGCGCTCGGTCTTTATCACTTCCACAGGCTTGGAGGGGTCTGTGCCTTGAATGCCCGTAGTGAGCAACTGAATGATTTCGTCCTCCGAACGACCCCGCAGATTGCGATCCTGCCGAATGATAATTTTATCAAAATACCGTGCCGCTTCGGCCCCAAGGCTGATGATGTCCTCATCGCGGCGGTCACCCACGCCGGCAATAATGCCCACCTTGGGCCGGGCATCCACCCGGGAAATAAATTGTCCGATGGCGTGCAAACCGGCGGTGTTGTGAGCGTAGTCCACCATGACGGTGAAATTGTGAAAATGGAAAATATTCATTCGGCCCGGGGTTTGGGCAGGGGAAGGGATGAAGGTATTGAGTGCGATACGAATATCTTCCACCGAAATGCCTTTAACAAAAGCTGCCAGGACGGCCGCAAGGGCGTTCGCCACGTTAAATTCAGCCTTACCACCAAAAGTGATGGGCACGTTGGACACCCGTTCCACCCGTATTTTCCAGTTCCCCTTAAGCACGGTGAGATAACCGTTTTCATAGACGGCCGCCAGACCGCCTTCCTGACAGTGTTTGCGCACACGGGGATTGTTTTCGTCCAGAGAAAATAAGGCAATACGGCATGTGAGATCCTGGCGCATGGCATACACGCGGTCGTCATCCGCGTTCAAAACCGCATAACCTTCCGGGAAAACACTTTGCGGCACCACACTTTTCACCCGGCTCAACTGATCCAGATTATCAATACCCCCAAGGCCCAAATGATCGGCGGCAATATTGGTGACCACGGCCACATCGCACTGATGAAATCCCAACCCCGCACGGAGAATGCCACCTCGGGCTGTTTCCAATACCGCAAAATCCACTGTGGGATCCTTCAATACGAATTCCGCCGATACCGGCCCGGTGCAATCTCCTTTCATCATGAGTTGATTCTGAATATACACGCCATCCGTTGTGGTGTACCCCGGCTTGTAACCGGCCTGTTTCACGATGTGGGCTATCAGGCGCGTTGTGGTCGTTTTTCCATTGGTGCCTGTAATGGCAATAATGGGTATGCGCGCCGAGGTGCCGGGGGGATACAGCATGTCCAGGACAGGCTCAGCCACATTGCGGGGCAGGCCTTCGGTGGGCTCCAAATGCATGCGAAAGCCGGGCGCTGCATTTACTTCCAGAACAGCGCCGCCGTTCTCAGACAAGGGCGTGGATAGGTCCGGGGCCATAATATCTATGCCGCAGATATCCAATCCAATGATGCGCGCGATGCGTTCGCACATAAAAATGTTGGAGGGATGCACCAAATCGGTGACGTCGGTAGCCGTACCTCCCGTGCTGATATTGGCTGTTGGCTTGAGATAGAGGGTTTCGCCCTCCGGCAAAACGGAATCCAGAGTGAGCCCCTTGTCTTGCAAAATTTTTTCAGTGAATTCGTCCACTTTAATGGACGTGAGGACTTTCTCATGCCCATAGCCGCGCCGCGGATCGGAATTCACAATATCAATCAGTTGCTGAATGGTGTGGACACCATCGCCTGTGACGGCCGCCGGTGTGCGGCGGGCAGCGGCCACAAATTTGTAATTGATGACCAGCACCCGATGGTCGTGACCGGTAATAAACTTTTCTACAATGACACCCCGGCTGTATTTGCGGGCGGCTTCAAAACCGGCCACCAATTCCTCCCAGTTTCGCAGATTGGTGGTGGCGCCCTTTCCATGATTTCCGTTCACGGGCTTGGTAACCAAAGGATATCCTATGCGGCGCGCGGCGGCTTCCAAGTCTTCCATATCATAACAAATGCGCCCTTTGGGAACCGGAATTTCAGCGGCTTCCAATAGATTTTTCGTATCTTCTTTGTCGCAGGCTATCTCCACGGCAATGTTACTGGTTTGACTGGTAACCGTGGCCTGAATGCGCTTTTGGTTTACGCCGTACCCCAGCTGTACCAAAGAATGACGGTTGAGCCGAATATAGGGTATTTTGCGCCGTATGGCTTCTTCAACGATCGAAGCCGTACTGGGCCCCAATCTTTCTTCTTCGCGAATTTCCCGAAGTTTTTGAATGTCTTCGCTGAGATCATACTCTGTGCCATCCACAAGCGCCTGGGCAATCCGAACGGAGGCCTTGGCCGCATATATACCGGCTTTTTCTTCGTAGTAGCTGAACACCACGTGGTACACTCCTTTCTGAGATGTTTCCCGCGTGCGGCCAAAGCCTACATCCATGCCGGCCAGCGTCTGCAATTCCAAGGCAATATGCTCCACCACGTGCCCCATCCAGGTGCCTTCGGCCACGCGACTGAAAAATCCGCCCGGGACACCCTCGCTGCACCTGTGTTCATACATCGTGGGGAACAGGCTGGTGAGTCGGTCATAAAAACCAGGTATTTTGCTTGTGGGCTTTTCTTCCAGGTCCTCCAAATCCAAAAGCATGACTATCAGTTTATGCCTGCGTATGGACCAGTAGTTAGGCCCTTTCATCACTTTTATGTCTAGAATTTTCATGCGCGGTCAGGGTTTTCAGGTAGTAAAAATAGAAGAGAAAAAAACATTCGCACGCCCACCTTCTACCGACCATTAACCTTTGAGTCCTATCTTATGCCATGCAAAACCAAACTTAAAAGTTATTTACTGGAAGTTTCTGAATTAAAGTTCTATTTTATTTAACGACATTCAGAGTTTATGTAGTTTTGCATATTGAAAGAAAGGACTTGCGCATTCCCAACTTTAAATATCCGTTGTCCTTTTTGGCTCTGACGCTCGTTCTTTTTCTGAGGACGGATTTACACCAAATCCTACGCGCGCCCATTCTTTGGCACCATTACTTAGAGCACAAGGCTCTGAATCCAGATTGCAGTTTTTGGGATTTTCTTAGCCTTCATTATGGTGGAATAATTTCCCATCCTGATGACAACCACCACGACCACGAAAATCTCCCCTTCAAGCCTTTTGACGCAAAAATTCTTCATTTTTTCTCTACTCCTTTTGATTTGGATTCCCGGATCCTCGTCGGAAAGATTTTTGGTATAGAAAATCTCTTGAGGGATATCGTCTGCTTCTGCTTACCCGAGGGTTGGAGATCCAACATTTGGCAGCCCCCTAAATCAAATTCTATTTAAGAGAAAAAGAGGCCATTCAGCTCGAGAATTGCTGCATTAGCCTTCGGGAAATTCTCTCCTACCCCTCAATTTTTATTAAAGTATATCCCAAAATAACATTCTGGATATGTTTTCTAGATTAGTAAATTATTCAATTAAAAATAATTACTTAGTATTAATAGGAATTTTTTTAGGTGTGATATGGGGCATCTGGGAAGCCCGTAACCTGGCGATTGATGCTGTCCCCGATATCACCAACAATCAGGTGCAGCTGATCACGACGGCCCCAGCCTTTAGCGCCGAGGACATGGAGCGTCTGGTCACCTTCCCACTGGAACAGGCCCTGCGCAACATTCCCGGGTTGATGGAAATGCGCAGTTTTTCCCGGCTGGGTCTTTCAGTCATCACGCTTGTTTTCAATGACGAAACCGATGTGTATTGGGCCCGACAACAAATTTCAGAACGTCTGCCACAAGCCCGGGAACAGTTGCCGGCCGGAGTGGCACCGCCATTTTTGGCGCCGGTCACCACCGGCCTGGGGGAGATTTTTCAATATGTTCTCAGGCCCGCTCCCGGATTTGAAAAACGATACGATGCCCTGGCCCTGCGCTCCATCCAGGACTGGGTGGTGCGCCGTCAACTGCTGGGAGTGCCTGGTGTGGCAGATGTCAGCAGCTTTGGCGGGCGGGTGCTGCAGTACGTGGTGAGCTACAACCCAGCGGTTCTAAAAACCTACGGCCTGTCGCCCGAAAATCTGGCGGAAGCCCTAAACCGGGCCAGTGGCGTTGCGGGCGGCGCTTATATTGAAAAAGGAAATAGGGCTTTTTTTCTGCGGGCTGATGGGCTTTTTAATACCCCACAGGATATTGAAAACACCGTGGTGGGAATAAGTTCGGATGGCACGCCCATTCGAATTCGGAATGTGGCCAAAGTTCATACAGGCTTCGCCCTGCCTTACGGGGGCATGGTCTACAACGACAGCCTGGAAGTGGCCGGCGGGATTGTGATGATGCTGAAAGGAGAAAACGGCAACCGGGTGGTTCAAAATGTGAAAAAAAGGATAGAGGAAATTCGAAGCACCCTGCCAGAAGGTGTGATTCTGGAACCGTTTCTAGACCGGAGCAGACTGGTGGGAAGTGTCCTGCGGACCGTTCGAAATAATCTTGTGGAAGGCGCCTTAATTGTTCTGGGAGTCCTTTCCATATTGTTAGGAAGCATCCGGGCCGGACTTATCGTGGCCTCAGTGATTCCTTTAGCCCTCCTCTTTGCGGTGGTGATGATGAAACACTTTGGCCTAAGCGGAAACCTAATGAGTCTGGGAGCGCTGGACTTTGGTTTGATTGTGGACGGTGCCGTGATCGTGGTGGAGGGGGTTCTGTATGGCCTGCATACGCATGTGTCGCGCCAGATGCACGGTTCAGAAAGAGCTTTTCTTGCAGATATTATTCAAAAATCCAGTGGGCGCCTTCTTCGCAGCGCCTTCTTCGGGCAATTGATCATACTGGCTGTGTATCTCCCCATCCTGAGCCTGGAGGGTATTGAAGGAAAAATGTTTCGACCCATGGCCCTCACTGTGATTTTTGCCCTGGCCGGAGCCTTCATTTTATCATTCACGTATGTTCCAGCCCTCACCACTCTGGTGCTTCGACGCGCTGACGGTCACCATTCCGAAAAAGCTGAAAAGCTCTTGGGGCCTTTAGCGAAGTTCCAGTCCAAAATTCTGTTCTTTTTATTAAGAAGACCTTACTGGGTGGTGCTGGCATTGTTGTTCATGCTGCTCATATCAGTTAGCCTAATCCGTCGAATGGGAGGCGAATTTATTCCCACTTTGCCGGAGGGAGATTTAGCCATCGAGACACGGCTGACCACGGGCAGCAGTTTAACTTCTTCCCTTGGAACAGTGAAGCAAGGGGCCGCTTTATTGCTTAAGAAATTTCCTGAAGTCCTTAGGGTGGTGAGCAAAACAGGAACCGGCGAAATTCCAACAGATCCTATGCCAATGGAAGCCAGTGATATGATGGTGGTCCTGCGGGACAAATCGGAATGGGTATCGGCCAGAACTTGGGCGGATCTCATTTCACAAATTCAGGATTGTCTGAAAGGTATTCCCGGCGTTTATTTTTCTGTTCAATATCCTGTGGCCATGCGTTTTAATGAATTGTTGACAGGGGCCCGGCAGGATGTAGTGTGCAAGGTGTTCGGCGAAAACCTGGATACCTTGGTAATGCTGGCCGAACAAATTGGACAGGAAGCGGAAAAGATTCCCGGGGTGGCCAGTGTCTATATTGAATCCTTGAAAGGCGCTTCCGAAATTCGAGTTCAAATACAGAGAGAGCAAGCCGCCCGATTAGGAGTGGACATGGGCTCCCTGGCCCTTGCTTTGAGCACGGCTTTTGCCGGCCAGCAAACCGGGATGTTATTTCAAAATGAACGGCGGCATCCTATCGTCCTCCGGCTCGATTCGGCACTCAGATCCGATTTGGAGACATTGGAAAGGCTGCCGGTGGCCACCAAGGCGGGAGGATGGGTGCCTCTGGGCCAGGTAGCTTCCATCTACGTTGGAGAGGGCATCCATCAAATCCAGCGCGAAGATGCCCGACGGCGAATTGTGGTGGGCTTTAATGTGTTGGAAGCAGATGTGGAATCGGTGGTGCAACAACTGCAAAGGCAATTGAGCCTTCATCCGCTGCCTGCAGGTTATACCCTGAAAATAGGGGGCGCCTATGAGCATCTGGTCTCGGCGCGGCGCCGCTTGTTTTTGGTAGTGCCCTTGGCTTTGGCTGTCATTTTTATTTTTTTATTCATGGCATTCAGGAGTTTATTGCCGGTCTGGATCGTGTTTTTAGCGGTTCCATTCTCTGCGGTGGGAGGCCTAATGGCTCTTTCCCTTCGTCACATGCCCTTCAGCATCAGCGGAGGGGTTGGTTTTGTCGTGCTTTTTGGGGTTTCTGTCCTCAATGGGATTGTTTTAGTGAACGAAATCCGCCGCCTGATGTCGGAAGAAAAGTATTCCCTCTACAGAGCCGTGTTCAAAGCCAGCCAGATAAGACTTCGGCCCATTTTAATTACCGCCCTGGTAGCCTCTCTTGGTTTTCTTCCTATGGCCATCAGCACCGGCAACGGAGCTGAGGTGCAACGTCCATTGGCCACGGTTGTCATTGGCGGACTAATGATTTCCACCTTCCTGACGCTCATTTTGTTACCCTTTTTCTTTATTATTTTCTCAAAATTATTTAAAACTAAAACAGAAAATCATTAATATTTTTAGTTTTTATCATAGTTTGATTTATTATAATTCAAAAAAATGGAAAAAAAAGTATATTTAGCAGTCCTTTTTAACTTTATTATTTTTTGTTTAATTTTTACTTTGAGTTGCAGAAAAAATCTCTCCCAATTATCCTCCACCCCGGAGGCGCCAAAAACCGACACAATTAAGCCGGGTCCACCCGGCAATTTAATTCTCAACCACCTGCATTTGGGAAAATGGGTGCCATGCTCCTTCTCTTCTTTTTTCCAATCCGATGGCGTGGCTGAGTTGGTGCCTTCCGCAAGGATAAGCTTGTCTGCGCCGGTTTCTGGCCGGGTGGCTGAGTTATTTATCAGACCAGGCATGTCCGTGAAAAAAGGTCAGGTTCTGGCTGTGTTGGAAAGCATAGAATATATTAACATTCAAAAGGATTACCTTACCGAAAAATACATTTTAACCCAGGTAGAAAGTGAATATAATCGGCAGAAATCACTAATTTCAATGCGCACGGTAAGTGAAAAATCATTCGAAGAAATTGAAGCCCGCCTGGGCAGCCAGAAAGCCTCACTGAAAGCGTTGGAAGAAAAGTTGCGTTGCATGGGCATAGAACCTTCGGGCGTTCAGGAATCCAATCTCAGCAGAAAATTGCTTTTACGCGCCCCTTCCAATGGCCTGGTGGCTTCGGTACAGGTCCATATGGGCAAACAAGTAACCCCCCAGGAAGCGCTCTGTGAATTGTGGGATCTTGCAGGGATACAGCTCAAATTTCTGGTATTTGGAGACGATCTTCAAGGGGTCTCTGTGGGGCAACCAATAGAGGCCTGGAGCACTTTTTCCCCGGAAACGAAATGGAAAGGACGGGTGGAATATGTGGGGGCAATGTCTGAAAAGGAAAAATACACACCCGTGTATTGTTCTTTAATGGAAGGAGGTCAGGAAATACGCCCGGGCTGGCCGGTTTCGGCCCGTTTTTTCAATGCGCCAAAACCCGCCTGGAAAGTTCCAAACGGGGCGCTGGTTTTTTTAGGAGAACGCTCCTTAATTTTTAAAAGCAAAGCGCTGGGGCAATTTGAGCCCATACCTGTCAAAGTGCTCCAGCTTGGTAAAGATTCCAGTATAATCAAATGTCTTGAAAAAGCCTGCTCGGATGATGACATTTTCTTATTCTCACAGGCCAATGTTTTATACGGCATATTAAAATCTGGTAGTGCGGATTAATGGAGGGGCCAGGTGCTTCACTTTCCAGTATTAATCCTTACATTTGAAAAATGGGGTGGATTTCCGGCGCAGTTTGGCTTGTGTTGTGCGGCGCCTGGATCATGTGGGCAGGCCGCCATCTGACGCCCCGTGTCTCGCAACGTTGGCTGGGAGGGCTGTGGGCGTTAAAAATAGCCGCGGGGTTTGCGATATGGTGGATTTATGCCCATTACTATTCGGATGAAAAAACAGGAGACATTATCTCCTATCATGCGGATGGTTTAGAGCTGCGAAAAATTTTCTGGCAGTCGCCCTTAAAATACGTTCAGGTATTGTTGGGGATGCACAACAACTATGAGGAAGAATTTGCCCCACTCTACAACACCATGCGCTATTGGTACGAGGAATGGAAAGGCAGCAACCTGATCATTGAACCGCGGAACATGATCCGTCTCAGTTCCCTGGTAGGCTTGCTGACGGGCGGCTGGATTTTCTCACACATTGTGGTTTTTTCCTGTTTGGCCATGCTGGGGATTTTGTTTTTGACAGCCGGATTTCGGAGCGCTGGCATTTTTTCGGACGAACGGTGGCTGATGGCCGGCGCCACCTTAGCGCCATCGGCATTGGCCTGGACTTCGGCCCCCATGCGCGAGGCGCCTATGATGCTGGGTTTGGGTATGGCTGTGGCGGGCGCCGTGTGGGTCCGTAGAAACCTTTCATTCAAGGCTTTTGCTACGCTTCTTGGTGGTTTTTGGTGGCTGGCTTATTTTAAAACTCATGTGGCTCTGACTTTATTTATGCCGGTTGTATTGTATTTGCTAGCACCTGCTGACCGACGCCAAGCCCTGGTATTATATGGAGGCTCCCTTCTGGCGCTCCTGATATTTCTCTACGCCACCCCGTCAGGCGCCTTCGTTTTGAAAGTGGTAGCCAAAAAGCGGATAGATTTTATCCATGTGGCTGAGGTGTGGGAGGCCCGCAGCCGCATTCCGGTGCCGGAAGTCCCCCAACGTTTGGAACAACTTCCACAAAGTGTGGCCCACGCCCTCACCAATACCTTTTTTCAACCTATGCCCTGGCGGGTCAAGGGCCTGCTGGACAGCTTGGCTTTGGGAGAAAACATTTTGTTTTCTGCCCTTTTGGCTTTATCGCTCTGGCGGATCTGGCGGTTCCAGAATTTACCACTGAATTTTGTGATGCTGGTGGTTCTGTTCAGTTTTTTTCAGGCCTTACTGATAGGGCTTACCACTTCTGTCGCCGGTGCCATAGTGCGCTATAAATGCAGCATTCTGGCGATACTTACGCCTTTTCTTTTGTTAAGCCTCCAGCCAAAAAATGCGAGAGAAACAAAAAATCTCAAAACCGATGAATGACGGTGATGGCGTATCCGTCAAGTTCCTTCCGGGCTTTTTCAAGATCTTCCGTAAAACCTAGCAGATAACCGCCACCGCCCGAACCGCACAACTTCAGGTAATAAGCCTCTGTTTCCAGACCGCGCTGCCACACTTTTTTGAATTTGCCCGGAATCATAGGGGTGAGATAGCTGAGCAGAAAGCGGCTCAGGTCTTTGACGTTGGCCAAAAGCTCCCGGGTCTCCCCTTTCAGAAAGGCTTTAATGCAATTGTCGTTAAATGGAATCATCTCCTTTTTCAGGAGTTTAAGGAATCCTTTTTCTTTCCGGCATTTATCCAGGAAAAGATTGACGAGCGGCTTGGTGTTGCCGGGCGTCCCCGTGTTGATCAGGAAGATTCCACCCTTGCCGTTCAGACGCGATTCCGGGATGCCCACCGCATCAATGGCCGATTTGTTACGAATGAGAAGTGGGTGTTCTAAGTAACAAATTAAGGGGTCGATGCCCGAACTGGTGCCATGAAAATAGCTTTCCATGGCGGCCAGGTGGTTTTTCAATGTGAGAATTTGATCCCCTGTTATGGACTCGTCGTTATAAATTTTATCAAAAGCGTACCTGTCATACACCGCCGCCACCAAGGCGCCGGAACTCCCCACCCCAAAGCCCTGCGGTATGGTGCTGTCAAAAATCAAACCTCTTTCTACATCACGCTCCAAGGCTTCAATATCCAACCGAAAGCCCAGGGAACCTTCCTCCTGTTTTTTCCTTAAAAAAGCCGCATATTCTTTGAGGCTAAGGTTGGAGGCACGGGCCTCCTCTTCCGTCAAATTGGAGGAGCTGAAGGCCAGTTTGCCTTTATAAAAATCGAAGGGAATGGAAAGCCCCATAGAGTTGTGAATGAGACTGTATTCCCCAAACAAGAGGATTTTAGATTTGAAAGTGTCTCTTTTCATGGTTTCAGAGGATTCTTTCGGGCCCTGTACCTTCCTTATCTTGAATGATGTCTTCGGGACGCAAATTTAAACCGGATTTGGATATTAAGAAGTCATTAACATTTTCCTTTTCACTGTCCGGAAAAAGGAGATGCAAATTGGGCCCTGCGTCCAGGGTGAAGGTGACTCGGCATCCGGTGTTGGCACGGAAGGCTTTTAACGCATCCAACAGCGCAAGGGTGGTGGGTTTCATTAAAATAAACCACGGCCGGGAGGTCATCATCATAGCGTGCAAGGACAGCGCTTCGTGTTCAGTGATAAATGAAAAGGTCTCCCAGTCTCCAGAGACCAGGGCCATTTTCATCCTTTCAATATTCTGAAAAGCCTGGCGGAAACGCTCAGCAGCGTAAGGATGCCCATTCATAAGGCCATGGCCTGCGCGGCTGCTTACGGCTTTTTCCTGTCGATCGCACACCACAATCCAGTCGTTTAGACCCCGGAACTCCGGGTGAATATTCCATGAGACGGGAAAGGCTTCTTCGTCCGAGGATTTTTCTTCTAAAGGATGCTTTCCCCACAAGACAAAACCACCATACACAGAGCGGGAAGCGCTGCCCGAAGCCAGGCGCGAAAGGCGCGAGGCTTCGCTGAAAAAGTCTTCTTTTTTGGCTAAGGCGCCCGTGCATTCGTTTTCCAGTGTGCATAAAGCCAGGCAAAACGCGCTCATTCCGGAAGCTGAAGATGCAATACCCGCCGAATGCGGAAAGGTATTCCGCGAACGCACCCACAAGTGCTTTCCCTTGAGAAAAGGCTTTTGCGGCAGGAGGGATTGACAAAATGTTTTCAGCTTGTCTTCAAAAGCAGGCTTAGGCTGGCCGTCCAAAAGAAAAGATACCTCCATGGCACCGCTTTCGGACTCCGTGCAGACCACTTCCGTTTCCGTGTAACAAGCAGAAAGGGTGATGCTCAGGGAAGGATTGGCCGGCAGCTGTCCTTCAAATTTTCCCCAATATTTCACCAGCGCAATGTTGGAAGGACTTTTCCAGGCAGTGCGCACTAAAATTTGGGAGGGATCAGGAAACCGGGCTAACGAAGCGCTGGGCCATTCACTCTGTGTCATAAATAAATTCATGATATTGAAACACTGGCCATAGATTGCGGGTTTCAAAATAGTTTTTTACTTCTTCAGGAGGTCTTTTGGTGTATGCCAGAAGGAAATCGCCACCCCATGCACCCAGGGATTTGACCACTCCCTCAAAGTCTTGAAATTGCAGAACCTGTATGGGAGTTTTCTGTATTAACAACCCAATTTGGTTTTCATGTTCTTTAAGAACTTCAGAGGCTGTTTCGAAATCGGAAGCTTTCAGAAAAGCTTGCGTGAGGGCCGAAATTCTCTCCACTATCTCCTTTTTTTTATTGGACGACACCTGACGATAACGATGGATTTCATCGGAGGAGGACTGTTTTCGGCCAGAATACACAAAATAAAAATACCGTCGGACTTCAGGTGCAATGGAAACCGGCGCCACAAAGGGATTAGATACCTGCGTGCGCTGATACAAAATCGGACCTTTAGCGAAGGCACAGGCCACGTCATAGCCCGATCCGCCGAAAGTATCGGCCTGCAGAAGATAGGGGTTCACCCCGGAAAAAGCGGCCAGAAGAGCCAGCAAAGTGGCGCTGCTGCCCAAGCCCCAAAAACGCGGATAATCCGTGGCAGTGGAAATCTTGGAAGAAAGAAATAAATTCCTTTGACCCGACAAAATCCGAGCGCTGGAAAGAATATGACCCAGCCGCCTAGCCAGTTCGGAATCGGTGGTTTCTACCACCTGAAGCTGCTTGTCAAAAACAGCCTGAAACCAGAGCTCCCCTTGGTCTTTAGCTTCCCAATGGAGCGACTCCGAAATATTTTTTTCCCAACGCATGCTTTGGCCAAACACCACCGGTAGAGCCACACTTAAAGCCCCATCCAGAATGGCATACTCCCCCATGAGCAAAACCTTCCCCCGGGCCTGGAGTATTTCTGGCATCAGGATAATTTAATATCGCTGATCACCTCAGGGGAAATTTTCTCAGCAGAGCCTTCAATCAGTCCCTCGCGCAAAGCTACCAGGTAACTCCGCACCGCATTGAAGCTCACTTTGTTGTGCTTGAAATATTCCACAGCCAATTCTTTTTCTTTTTCGGTGGCTTCAAAATGGTTCAAAATGTTGAGGAGGTGCATCTTCATGTGCCCCTTTTGTATGCCGGTGGTGACGAGAGATTTGAGGGCTGCAAAATTGTTGGCCATACCCATGGTGGCAGCTATCATCATCAGCTCCTGGGCCGAGGGATGCCCTAAGAGCTCCAGCGAACGCCGCGCCATGGGATGCAGACGGGTGAGGCCACCCACCACGCCCAGGGCCATAGGCACTTCCAGTACATAGCGAAAACGCCCCTCGGAGCTTTCCATGCGTGTGAGCGACCGATACTGACCATCCCGGGCGGCATACGTGTGCCCGCAGGCTTCTACGGCACGAAAATCATTTCCCGTAGCCAGAACCACCGCGTCGATGCCGTTATAAATGCCTTTGTTGTGGGTTGTGGCACGGTGGGGGTCCACCTGAGCCACTTTCACAGCTAAAGAAAATTTGCGCATAAATTCCTGCGCCGAAAGGCCGCCATCAAAAGTCCCCAATTCTTCCACGGGACACTCCACCACACATTCTACTTTGCAGTTAGGGGTGTAATTGGATAGAATACTCATGATCACTGTCACCTCTCTCTCCGTGGCTTCAAGACCTTCGGCTTCCTGCATAAATTCGCGGAGGATCAAAGCAAATTCTTCCAGACAGGAATTGATAAAATTGGCGCCCATGGAGTCGCAGGTATCGAAAATGGCCTTCACCTGATAGTATCCTGGCTCATGGTGCGTCATGTCCACGAGCTGGATGTCCAGAATGCCGCCGCCGCGTTTTTCCATATTTCCGGTGATGTGGCGAGTGCCGGCCAGAAATTGAGTTTTCAGTTCCGGGAAAAGCGCTTTGAGTTTTTCAGGGCGTCCCATCCAAATAAAATGTACCTGGCCTATTTTTTCGACCGATACGACGCGGGCCTGAAAACCACCGCGGGTGCTCCAGAATTTGGCGCTTTTGGCCGCCGCAGCTACCACAGAACTTTCCTCAATAACCATGGGCACGGTATACGTCCGGCCGTTGATCACCACATTCGGTACTACGCCATAAGGAAAGAAAAAGTTGGTAATGGTATTTTCACTGAATTCATCCAATTGCTTCTGGATATTTGGGTCCATGTGCCAGAAGGAGCGTATTTCTCTTTCGGCCTCAGAAGCATCCGGAAACAAGCCGCAGATGCGTTTCAGTTTTTCTTCCTTGGTCAGTTTTGAGAAACCATCCATACGGAGAGGCTTTTCTGAAGGATGTACAGGATTCATAATGGTTTAAATAACAGTTATTTGTAGATTTTTGTTATGAATAATCCGAAAGTTTTTTGGGTTTCAAAAAGGCAAAAGCGGTTTGGAGCCCTTTGATTTGTGATTTTGTAAAGACGTCCAGGGCTTTAGCATCTTGGGCCGCATATTTTAAAAAGGCCGAAGCTTGACCGTAGATGGCCGGAAGCGGAGATTGAGATATCAAAAAGTAACCGTCAAGAAAATTTTTTATGCCACCGGATACAATAATGTTCCGGGTTTGGATGGGAAACGCCTGTTTTTTATAAATTTTTTGCAGCATGGCCATCATTTCCACGGCCGAATGTCCCACCAGCGCTAGCGGAGCCAGGCCCTCTGCATCAGGATTCCGATGGTTTTCGAGACGCGTAAAATTTGTGCCGCCGAAGCTTCCAAAGTCCACAGCCAGCAAAGGAAGCCGAAGCAAAGCCTCCAGCGAGGCCGGCCCAAATCCCTGACCCACTTCTTTCACAATGATGGGGAAGGTGGCATGGTTCAGACATTCCTGAATGACATCCAAGGGTCTGCGGCCGAAGCGATCGCCCTCTGGCTGCATCAATTCCTGAAGAGGATTCACGTGAATAATGAGACCATCTGCCCCCAAACTGCTGACCAAGTCCTCTACGATTTGCCACTCACTCTTTTGTAAAATGCGTTCAATTTGAGCGATGCCCAAATTCGCAAAAAAAGGCACATCCGGACCCAACACCGGACGCAGATTGAAATCTGCCCATCGCGACCGGCTGTGCAGCAGGGGCCGGCAGGACCCCAGGCCCATGCCCAAACCATAGCGGGCACACACCTCCGCCAAGCGTTGGTTGATGGTGTAAGCCGCCTCCGTGCCGCCGGTCATACTGCTAATCCAAATCGGGTACTGCATTTCCTTATTTCCGAGCCGCACCGGAAGGGTGGCAGATTCCTCAGGGTGGGGTGCCAGCATAGGCTCATAAAAGAAACGGGAATCCGCTTCTGAGACGCTCACCTGGGATTCAAAAGCCAGCCGAATGTGATCGGATTTTCGGATATCCAGTTCTTCTTTCAAGGCCGGCAAATGTACAAAAGTTAATGGAATGTTAATGCCGGAGTTTTAAAAATGCGCTTCTTTGGTTTGGATCCACTCGGCAAAACAAATGATATGTGAAACGCCCTTTGAAAAACAAAAAATCCCAATCCGCGCGGATTGGGATTTTAAGGAATAAAGGGTTGAATTATTTACCCAGGTGTACAAAACGTTTTGTAATAGTTTTTCCCTGAAAGGAGAGAGAGTAGGTGTAAATTCCTGCGGGCAAATGTCGGAGATTCAGCTGATATTGATTCAGACCGGCCTGGCCCATGATATTTTTTTGTTCCACCACAGCGCCTGTGACGGAAGCCATTCTCAACTGAACCATACCATGGCGTGGTAAGGTGAAAGAAATTTGGGTGAAGTCTGAGGTGGGATTAGGGGAATTCTGTGACACACTGAAACTATTCGAGTTCACGGTCATTTCTTCCTCCGAGGCGCTGCAACTTGGATTGATTTCAAAAGGTATGTAAAAGGCCGTATCAATCTGCAATACGAAGGATGCGGGAGTGCAGGTGTTGCTGGCATGCACCCGTGCAGAAGCCGAGACTTTAATGTTATAGCTTCCAGCCACCGATCCATTGCCTAAGAAACGAAGGCAGGCACGTTCAAACTGATTGTTCTGAGGATTTAAATTAATTTGCTGGCCTAAACCTACCTGATTGCCATCTTTATATAATTCCCACATCCAGGATCCGGGGGGCAGTTGGTCCACGTTGTTGACGGTCACTTGGCAAATGAATACCGTCAAAGGCCCTACCGTTGTATTGGTGGGAAGGGTTACCGTGGTAGTTTCGTTATAATTCACCCCGGGCTTTGCGCAGGGGAGGGGCAGAATACCGCCCGAAGTGGTGGTATCCACCGGCGTACATGGCTGGGCCAAGAGAGCTCCTGCAGTGATGACGGTGCTGAGAGAAAGGAATAGAATTTTTTTCATAGATCTATTTTAAACGTGGGCAAAAATAATTAAATTCCGTTGTTTTTGGCAATATCATCCATGATGATGTATTCTATGGCCTCGGAAACAGTGGGTATGAGAGTAAGAATCTTATCTAACTGTGAAATTTGAATAAGTTTTTTTGCAAAATCACTCACGCCGGTCACCACAAAGAGGCCATTGGACTGACGGCACTGGCGATCGCCAATCAAAAGAGCCGAAAGTCCCGAAGAGTCAATATATTTCGTGTGGGACAAATCCAGAATGATATTAGAATACCCTTTGCCTGAAAGCAATACGAGCTCGGCTTTTATTTTGGGGGCCACCAGGCCGTCTAATTTTGGCACCAGCACCTCCAATACCGCGTAGCGGTCTTCCTCACGCACATTAAAAAGTTCCATGATGAATTATGGCGTCAAAAATAGAAAAGGTTCACAATGGGATTTTTTTAATAAAGTTATGTAGGGGTTTTAAAGATTTTCCGCTTTTTTCTTTTTGAGGTGGATAACCTGGCGCAAAGCCGGGAGGATGGTTCTGGTGTTAGGCCATTGGGGGTCACAATACGCCTTCGGCAGCGCTTGCTGGCAGACGGGAGGCGGAGCGCGCCGCCCAACGTAATTTCAACTTTTCAAAAATGTAATATATGCAAGGCACCACCACTAAGGTTAGCGCCAAGGAACTGGTCAAGCCCCCGATAATCACCCAGGCCATGCCATTTTTCACCTCCGCACCTGCACTTTTATTGAGTGCAATGGGCAACATACCAAATACCATGGCGAGGGTGGTCATGAGTATGGGCCGGAAGCGTTCGCGGCCGGCCTCAATAAGCGCTTCGGTAAGCGCCATTCCCTCTTCTTTTAGTTGATTGGTGAAGTCCACCAGGAGAATTCCATTTTTCGCCACCAACCCCATCAACATAATTATGCCAATAATGCTGAAGATGCTCAGGTCTTCCATGGTGAGCGCCAGCGCTAAGAAGGCGCCTATGCTGGCCAGCGGCAAAGCAAACAAAACCACGAAGGGATACAAAAGGCTTTCGTACAGCGCCACCATCACCAGATACACCAGTAGGATGGCAATAATCAAAGAAAATCCAAGACTCGAAAAGCTTTCCTGCATGCGCTGCTGGTTGCCCACAAACTGCCATGTGACGTTGCTTGGGAGTCTCAACCGGCCAATGGCCTGGGCGACTTCGCGACCCACCGTTCCCGGAGAGCGCCCGACTACGTTGGCGTTCACACGGACAGAAGGAAGCCGGTCGGTTCTCTCCAGGACACTTTCCCCCAGAGTTTCTTTTAAAACGGCAAATTGATCCAAATACACATTCTGGCCTGTAGCGGTGGGAAATGAAAGGCTTTTCAAATCCTCTGGACTGCGACGAAATGCCGCATCGTTCTGAACAAGGAGTGTATGTTCTTCCCCTTCCACCGTCACTTTCAAGTCTTCATTACCTCTCACAGCGGTGGCCAACGTCAGGCCCACCTGAGCGGCATTCAGCCCGAGACGTGTCATTTTCTCCTTGTTCAGGACAATCCTTATTTCGGGTCTTGGAATTTTTGTGCTGAATTGGTGATATTTGGTTCCCGGGGTTTTTTTCAGAATCTCCATAATTTTTTCAGCGGCCACCCTGAGACTGTCGCGGTTCGGGGATTTGACGGAAATAGAGACATCCGCCTCCCCCGTGTTGCCGGTGACGGTGATGGGCGCCACGGTGGCCATCACACCCGGAATGGTTGAAATTTCTTTTTCCACGAGCACGGCAAAATCGGTGGAGGACAGGCTTCTCTGCCCGGGGGGCACCAGGTTCACGGTGGATTCCGAAAAATGCGGATTGGAGGAGGTGAGCCCTGTGAAGCCCGTGCTGGAATACCCTACATTAGTAAAAACACTTATCACCTCTGGATGGCTGAAGAGGATCCGTTCAGCCTGCAGGACGATGCGGTTGGTTTCCATAAGTGAAGTGCCGGGCGGCATTTCAATTCTCAGGTTGAATTGGCTTCGATCGCCTTGTTTCACGAAAGTGGCGCCTATGAACCCCAAGGCAGGAAGAAGGAAAGACCCCGCCATGGCCAAAAGGGTGCCTCCCAGCACATAGCGCTTGTGGGCCAGACTCCAGCGCAAAATCCGCGCATAGGCATCCCGGGCCGACGCAATTAAATTTTCAAAGGCCCTGTTCAGGCGTATCCAGAGCGAGGAACCCGTGAGATGCGTCAATTTTCCGAAACGGGAAGCCAGAAGCGGCGTGAGCGTGAAACACACCAAAAGACTCATCAAAGTGCTGGCCACCACCACCAAGGAAAATTCTCTCAGAATGTTTCCAATGATTCCTCCGGCCAAACTGAGCGGCACGAAGACCACCACGTCCACCAAGGTGATGGCTATTGCGGTGAAACCAATTTCGGCCCGGCCGTCCAGAGCGGCGCGCCGGCGGTCTTTTCCCATTTCCATGTGACGGTAGATATTTTCCAGGATCACGATGGCGTCGTCCACCAAGATGCCCACCACTAAGGAAAGCGCCATCAGGGTCATCAGATTGAGGGACATGTTCAAGGCATACATGAGAATGAATGTGGGGATCATGGACGTGGGCAGGGCCACAAGCACAAACAGGGAACTCCGCACACTGTGCAGGAAAAAAAGCATGACGAGGGCCACGATAAGGATAGCCAAAGCCAGATCCTCCACCACGGCATTGGCTGAAGCTAAGGTATAGGTACTCTGGTCGGACGCAATATCGAATTTCAATTTTTTCTGAGCCCACTGTTTTTCTAGCTCTGCCAGCCGGGCCTTCACCAATGCACTCACTTCCACGCTGTTGGCGTCGGTTTGTTTCATAATGGTCAGTCCTATGGAAGGCCTGCCGTTAATCCGGCTGAGGGTGGAAGGCTCTTCTTCATCATCTGCGACCTCCGCCACATCTTTTAAGTACACGGTTCCTCCCGAGGGCGTCATGTACACCAGAAGATCTTGCAACTCTTCCGCACTGGTGAATTTACTGTCAAAGGTGAGTGTTAAATCGTTGAATCGGTCTTCCAGCGTTCCGGCCGGCACACTCAAACCCGAGGCCTGAAGCGCCTGGCTCACCATCACCGGCGTGAGTCCAAGGGCCTCCAGCCGATCTTTTTTCAGGTTCACCCGGAACTGGCGGGGAGTGGCTCCCAATACCTGAACTGCACCGACACCCGGCACATTGGCCAAAACAGGCCGAATGGTCTTATCCACAATTTCATATAATTCCCGATTGCTGAGTTCTGCGCTTAAGGCAATGCGTAAAACTGGAACATCATCCGTGGAGAATTTGGAAATGGAAGGCTTTTGCACCTCATCCGGCAGCTGGGACATCACCTGATCCACCTTGCGTTGGGCATCGGCCAGGGCGTTGTTCACATCCACGTGATTTTTAAGTTCCAGAATAATTACGGATACATTCTGCTGGGAATTGGCGTTAATTCGGTCCAGTCCTTCCATACTGGACAAAGCCTCCTCCAACACTTTAGTAACAGAGGTCTCCACCTCTCGTGCAGAGGCTCCGGGATATACCGTTATTATGGTAAGCGTATTGGCATCGAACTTGGGTAGGAGGTTATAGTTAAGCCTTTGATAGGAAATAATTCCAAATAGAATGAGTCCCGTGAAAACGACTGTAACCAGAAGGGGACGTCGGATGGAGAGCTCTGTGAGGCGCATGGGCACAACAGTTATTTTACGACACGGACCGCGACCCCATCGGCCAGATTATTTTGACCTGTCAGCACCACGGTTTCCCCGGGTTGCAAACCCGAAAGGATTTCCACTTTCTGGAGGTTCACCCTTCCCGTTGTGACTTTTTTCAAATAAGCCACACTATCCCGAACGATAAAAATTTCTCCCAGCGCCACACTTCCCCCAAAAGCTTGGCGCGGAAGGGAGAGCACTTTTCTCTCTTCAGTTTTTGTGAAAAAAACAGAGGCAAATCCACCGGCTTTAATTTTCAGCTGAGGATTGGGCAGCACCACTTCCACCTGAAAGTTCTGAGCTTGATCAGCCCTGGGGTTAATAAAGCGCACCTGGGCTTCCAGCGTGTCCTGGGGGGCGCTTTCTAGCACCACCTTGACGGGGTCTCCTGCTTTCACAGCCGAAAGTTCTTCAGCGGTCAATGCACAGAAGATTTTTAGCCTGGATAAATCTGAAATGCGCCCTAAAGGCATGCCAGGGTTCACAAATTCGCCTTTGTTAAGATTTTTTGCGCTGACAATGCCTCCCACCGGCGCGGTGATCCGGCTGTCTCGGATTTGAAGTTTCACTTGCTCCAGTTGGATTTCCGTATTTTCTTTCTGGAACTTAAGGTCCAGATAGGCGGCCTCGGTCAGGGCTTCGCCTTGGCGCAACTTTTCAGCTCTGTCCAGATCTTTTTTTAGCTTTTCCAGCGCCAATTCCAAAGCCTGACGCGAAAGTTCTTTTTGGCGTATGTCGGTTTCGGCCAGGAGCTGTCCTTCCCGCACCTGATCCCCAGTCTGGAAATGAACGGCGGTCACTTGCCCCGGTTGTAGGGCCATTATAGCAGATTCTTCCCAAGGAAGGAGCGTGCCGGTTTTCACAACTCTAATGGACCAGGTTTCCAACCGGGCCGTGTCCACTTTGACAGGAATCCGCACCTCCAGAGTTTCCAATTTCCTGGAAGCCTCCAGTTTCCTTTTATTTCTGGCAAGGGTAAAAGCTACAAAAACGCCAAAAGCGACTGTAATGGCACCGAGTACAATTTTTCTCAAAGACATGGCAGGCTTAATAAGTTATTGAATGTTAAGACTTTTCAACAAATTCCCGCTGGCTTTCCTAAGCGTGAGCTCCGCCTCGAGTTGGGCCAAAAGGGTATTATGATAATTCATGATGGATTGCTGCACTTGAATTTCGGCCTGTATCACCTGGGCCAAGGGTTGCTGCCCCTGGCTGAAAGCCAGTCGCGCTTGACCCAAAAGCCGGAGCGCCAGCGCCTGGTTGAGTTCCTGCTGGCGCAAATCCAAAAAAGCTTGCCGGCGGGCGAGGGCCGCCCCGTCAAACTGTAATTTTAGGAGGCGTTCTGTGAGGGTCATTTGATCCTGAAGCTGAAGCCACTGAATGCGGGCCTGACTGTACCGAGCCTCTTTCAAAAGCCCGTCGAACAAGGGAATGCTGAGACGAAACCCCACGCTCGAAAAATCGAACCAACGCCCCCAGAGATTGCTGAAATCGTTGTTGAGAGCCTGCAGCCCGTAGCGGGCATAGGCGCTCACAGTGGGAATGTAGCCATGACGCACCCTTTTGAATTGCACCTCCTGAATGCTCAGATTTTTTTTGAGAAGCCGATATTCCGGCAATAGCATAGGATCAAAGGGCGGATCGGAGGGTCCGGAACGGAGCAAATTCTTTAAGCCGGCGGTATCTGGAAGGATCGCTTCTGTTTCAGGAACAAACATGAGCGCTTTCAGCCGCAGGAGTGCGGTTTCTTTTTTTAGTTGCAACTGGCTTATTTGCGCCTCCACATTTTTTAAGGCCAGTTGAAGCGTCTCCAGGTCAGTGGAGAGGGCGAACCCCTCCTTCACTTGTAACTCCAGAATTCGATGCAATTTTTCATAGCCCGTTCGGATTTCAACTAACGGAGCCGACTGCATCATAACTATGGCAGCCTGGATATAAGCCTTTGCCACTTCAAAGGCCACCTCTTGCCGAAGTTTCTCGATGCTCTCTACAGCCGCTTCAAGAGCGGGTTTAAAGGCTTTAAAACCAGTGAGGAGAGACTGGTCATAGATTTTTTGTTCCACTTGAGCCGAGGCCACCCCGGCATACGTTGTACCAAATCTTACCTTGATGGGTTCAGGCCCAAAAATGCCGGCTGGAATGACATTGGTTTGAAGTTTTAAATTGTCGTCGAAGGTAAACTGGGCTGAAGCTTGTGGTAAATAAGGACTATACCCCTCCTTGATTTGAGCTTTGGCCGCCAGAAGGTTTAATTGAGCGTTGCGGATGTCTGGACGGCGTTCAAAGGCCATCTGAATGCTTTCCTGAATGGACACCACTCTTTGGGAGGTGGCCACTGCAGTCGAGCTTAGAATCCCTATTCCGACCACGAACCCGCATACATTTTTTTTAGATTGTTTCATAGGAAGCCACGGCATTTTCAAACAGCGCAGAATACAAAAACTCAGGAGCCGAGTTTTAATAAAAAAAGTGAATTTTTTAATACCGCCAGAAATTGAATGCGGGTGCAAAGATTGAAAAAGTTTTTTGTGCAACGGCCTATGGACAAGCGTTGGTTAGTGAAGTCCTTCAAAATATAACTTTAAATTTTCTTCCATCAAGGCTCTTACTTTCTCTCTCAGGTAAGGGACATCTTCTAAAGTGAGGCCCTGGGTAGAGATGGGATCCAGATAATGGATGCGCAGGGTGCCCTTACGCAGCAGAGGATTTCTCATGGGCATTAGAAACCTGTTGTCCGGCAAAAGGAAGGGGATCACTGGACACTGCGCCCGGATGGCCATTTTAAAAGCGCCATCTCGAAACGGCAAAAGCACACTATTGGTGCGGTTGCGCGTGCCTTCCGGAAATATCAAAAAGGGATGGCCCGACCGCAACACCTGGGTGCACCTTTCCAGGCTTCTGGCGCGGCTTTCGGCGTCGCTCCGATCTACATATACAGCCACCAAATTAAAATACAGTCTTAAAAAAGGAATTCGGCTGATTTCTTTTTTGGCCAAACCTTTAAAATTATCCGGAACGGCCAGGCCTGCTGCCAGCACGTCCAGCAAACTGCTATGGTTGCTCACTAATACATAAGCCGAATATCGGGAAAGAATCTCCCGATTTTTATACACCACTCGAATTCCACAAAGCCTCAGCATGATTTTCAGATATGCCCTTGTGCATCGGACGAAAATGACGCTTCCGGAGTCCTTTTTCAGGATGAATAAGAAAAGAACCAGCGGATAATGTAAAACCAGGTACAGACCAAAGAGAAAGTAGGCCCAGACGGTGCGCAAATAATCCTGAAATTCGGCTTTTTTCGGAGCGTTTAAAGGCTGCTGTGCATTTTTGTCTCCGGGAAACATGCATTCAGAGTCATCCAAAGGTAAACTGTTTATTTTTTCAGCGCCATCAGGATCTGGGAAAACGAGCATTGTGAAAGGCCTTCTGCAAAAAGATCCAAACCTGGCCTTCAGTGTTTCCTGCACCACGCGTTCGCCCCGGCCCCATGAAATCGAGGGAGTGGATTATTATTTTATCACCCGGGAGGCTTTTCAAAAGCTGATACAAGAAGGTGCCTTTGCCGAATGGGAAATGGTGTACAATGACGTATTCTATGGTACATTAAAATCGGAAGTAGAGCGTCTCCGGGAATCGGGTCGGGATGTTTTGTTTGATGTGGATGTGGTGGGGGGCTTTCACCTAAAAAAAATTTACGGTGACGACGCCCTGTCATTTTTTGTAAAACCTCCTTCCCTCCAAGTTCTGGAACAACGTCTCCGGGCCAGGGAAACCGAGTCTGAAGCCATGGTTCAGCAACGCCTTAAGAAAGCCGTTCAAGAACTGACCTATGAACCTTTTTTCGATGTCGTCATTTTAAATGATGATTTATCCAAAGCCATCGAGCAATCTTACCATGCCATTTTGAAGTTCAAAAACAAAGACAATGCAGGAATCTCAAAGCCCACCTCCGGTGATAAGCACTGAGGAACTGGAACAGGCGCTTCAAATGGTGCCCAATCCGGCCGGCGAAGGCAACCTTCTGAGTGCTGGTAAAGTGCGGTATTTCGAAATTTTAGGCCAACAGATCCGGGTGGAAGTAGAGGGTCATAACGCCGCGCTGCATGCCCGTCAAAAGCTGGCCCAACAAGTGAAGGAGGCCGTGCGCGCGGTGGCTGGAGAACGCCCTCATCAGACCGAAGTGGTGGTGCACGTAGCGCCCTCCCCCAGCCTCACCAAAAAGGAACCCTTGCTCCCGGAAGTCCAGCACGTGGTGGCGGTGGCATCGGGCAAGGGCGGCGTGGGCAAAAGCACGGTAGCCGCCAACCTGGCTGTGGCCCTGCATCAGCAGGGCTTCCGTGTGGGACTTGTGGACGGGGATATCTATGGGCCCTCCGTGCCCACCATGTTTGATGTAGAAAACCGCAGGCCGGAAGTACGACGCATCGGTGAAAAACCTTACATCATGCCGGTGGAAAATCACGGCGTTCGCATGTTGTCCATTGGTTTTTTTGCCGGGGTCAATCAAGCCGTGGCCTGGCGTGGCCCCATGGCCTCCAAAGCTCTTCGGCAGATGTTCGCCGACGCCTGGTGGGGGCCCTTGGATTATCTTTTGGTGGACTTACCACCTGGAACCGGCGACATCCATCTGACGTTGGTGCAAATGCTGCCGCTTTCCGGCGCCATCGTCGTCACAACGCCCCAAAAAGTGGCTTTGGCAGATGCCCGAAAGGCCATAGCCATGTTCCGAATGCCGGCTATTCAGGTGCCGGTTTTGGGTCTTGTGGAGAACATGGCCTGGTTCAGCCCGCCCCTGCATCCTGAAGAGAAGTACTACATTTTTGGAAAAGAAGGCGGCCGCCGTTTGGCCGAAGAAATGGGAGTGCCTTTTCTTGGAAGCCTGCCTTTAGATGAAGAAATTTGCCTTCACGCCGACAGCGGAACGCCCATAGCCCTCGAAAAAGATAAGCCCATCGCAAAGGCCTATCGGGTTCTGGCCCAAAACTTCTTGAAATCCCTTCAGCTTAAAGATACTGAAAAAAAACAAGTTGTCTAATCCCCCACCTGCCATCGAAACTGAAAATTCGCCAGAAAGCCTGGTATTTTTCCACTCCATTTTATTCTTTTTACAAAACCTAATTTTGCTCCCACTGTTTTAAAAGCAAAGCCAATATGGAAAAAAGAGCCCATTATGGTCTAATTCGTTCGCTTGTTGGGAAAAAAATATTTATGGCCCTCACAGGGCTTTTTTTATGCTTGTTTTTGGTGGCCCATCTTTCTGGCAACTTACAGTTGCTTATTCCAGGTTACAAAGGACGTCTTCAATTTAACAACTATGCTGTTTTTATGACCACTTTTCCTCTGGTGAAAATGGTGTCCTATGTATTGTATGTCAGTATTGTTATCCACGTTTTGGACGCCTTGGTGCTCACTTGGCGCAACCGCAAGGCCCGGAAAGTGGATTATGCCGTTAAGAGCGGTTACGGCAGCAGCCTGGCCTCGCGCAATATGGGTGTTTTAGGCACCCTGATTCTGGTATTCCTTGTGGTGCATCTGGCCAATTTCTGGTATGTATATAAGTTTGGCCAAACGCCATACATGACCACGCCGGAGGGACACTACATCACAGCCAAAGGAGAAGTGCTGCCTGACGCTGAGCTGCGCGACGGTCATTTGTTTGCCGGTGGATTGGATAAAGGACCGGCCATGAAAGATTTGTATGAAGTGGTGCGGCAGGCTTTCAGCGAATTTTGGATTGTGGCTTTGTATGTCCTCAGCATGGTTCCGCTAGGGTTTCATTTGGTGCATGGTTTTCAAAGCGGTTTTCAGACTCTGGGATTGCGAAGTGGCCGCTGGGCAGGCCTTCTCCAAAAAACTTCGCTAGCCTTTGGCATAATAATCCCGGCCTTGTTTGCCGTGATCCCGCTCCTACTTTTCTTTTTACCCGAGAAATTTAATTAAAACCGTGAAAACATTTTTCTGATGGACACATCGTATTATAAAGTTTCCGAAAAAAAACTCGATGGAAAATGCCCCACCGGGCCCATTGAAAACCGATGGAAACAGCATAAGGCCTCGATTCGTCTTGTGAGCCCTGCCAACAAGCGCCGGCTGGATGTCATTGTTGTAGGCACCGGACTCGCGGGCTCCTCGGCAGCCGCTTCCCTTGCCGAATTGGGATATAATGTAAAGGCTTTTTGTTATCAGGACAGCCCCCGGAGGGCCCACAGCATCGCAGCCCAAGGCGGCATCAATGCGGCCAAAAACTACATGAACGATGGAGACAGTGTGTATAGGTTGTTTTATGATACCGTCAAAGGCGGGGATTACAGAGCCCGGGAAAGCAATGTGTATAGGCTGGCTGAGGTTTCGGCCAACATTATTGACCAATGCGTAGCCCAAGGGGTGCCTTTTGCTAGAGAATACGGTGGATACCTGGATAATCGTTCGTTTGGAGGCGTGCAGGTATCGCGCACCTTTTACGCCAAAGGCCAGACGGGCCAACAGCTGCTTCTGGGCGCCTATCAGGCCCTCCAAAGGCAAGTGGCCCGCGGCCAGGTGAAAATGTATGCCTCCCACGAAATGTTGGACCTGGTGGTAGTGGATGGTAAAGCCCGCGGAATTATTGCGCGCAATTTGATAACCGGTGAAATTGAGCGCCATGGCGCCCATGCTGTGGTGCTTTGCACAGGGGGTTACGGGAACGTATTTTTTCTTTCCACCAACGCCAAAAATTGTAATGTCACGGCCGCATGGAGAGCCCACCGGCGGGGGGCATTTTTTGGCAATCCCTGCTTCACACAAATCCACCCCACTTGTATTCCCGTCAGTGGCGACCATCAAAGCAAACTCACCCTGATGTCCGAATCTCTCCGGAACGACGGCCGTATATGGGTACCCAAAAAGAAGGACGATCCGCGAAAGCCCACCGATATTCCTGAAGACGAAAGAGATTATTATCTGGAACGCCGGTATCCGGCTTTTGGCAACCTGGTGCCACGGGATGTGGCTTCGCGTGCAGCCAAAGAGCGCTGCGACGCCGGCTATGGCGTGGGGCCTAGCAAAATGGCTGTATATCTCGATTTTGCGGACGCCATCAAGCGCATGGGAAGACAGGCTGTGGAAGCCAAATACGGTAACCTTTTTGAAATTTATCAGCTCATCACGGATGAAAACCCTTACGAGACCCCGATGCGCATCTACCCGGCGGTGCATTACACCATGGGTGGACTTTGGGTGGACTACAACCTGATGAGCACCATTCCCGGCCTATACGTCTGCGGAGAAGCCAACTTCAGCGACCATGGCGCCAACAGGCTGGGCGCGTCGGCCCTGATGCAAGGCCTTGCAGATGGATATTTTGTGCTGCCCTACACCATCGGCGATTATCTGGCAGACGATATCCGTACCCCCAAAATAGATGTGCGCCACGAAGCTTTTGACGAAGCCGAAAAATCCGTGCAGGAGCGTATCGAAAGGTTGCTCTCAGTCCGGGGCAAGACCCCTGTGGATGTGCTGCACCGCAAGCTGGGTCTCACTATGTGGGACTTTTGCGGCATGAGCCGGAACGAAAAAGGACTTCAGAAAGCTTTGGGCATCATTGACGAACTGGAAGCGGAGTTTTGGAAAGATGTGGCCGTTCCGGGGACATCCAAGGAATGGAACAAAGAATTGGAAAAGGCTGGACGCGTTGCAGACTTTTTCGAGCTGGCCCGCCTCATGTGCATCGATGCGCTGCATCGGGAAGAGTCCTGCGGCGGCCATTTCCGGGAAGAATATCAAACCGAGGACGGCGAAGCGCTCCGGCGGGATGATGTTTACAGCTACGTGGCCGCCTGGGAATACACCGGGCAGGGCAAACCGCCTGTATTACACAAGGAGGAACTTCAATTTGAATATTGCAAACCCACCATGCGCAGTTATAAATAATACAATTGGCCATGAAAGTATTTTTGAAAGTCTGGCGACAAAAAAATTCTGAGGATAGCGGTCGCTTCGTAGACTACACTGTGGAGGATATCTCCCCGGATATGTCGTTCCTTGAAATGCTGGATGTTTTGAACAACCGGCTCATTCGGGAAGGACAGGAACCTATTGCATTCGATCACGATTGCCGTGAAGGCATCTGCGGCACCTGTGGTCTGGTGATTAATGGCCGGCCCCACGGACCCGTGCACCGTGCCACGACGTGCCAAGTGCACATGCGGCATTTCCGGGATGGGGAAACCATCGTGGTGGAACCTTGGCGCGCCAACGCATTTCCGGTCATTAAAGACCTTGTGGTGGACCGCAGTGCCTTTGATCGAATTATTCAAGCCGGAGGATATGTCTCTGTGAACACAGGACAGGCCCCAGACGGCAACGCTATCCCCATCCAGAAAGAGGAAGCCTCCAAAGCCTTCGATGCCGCCACATGCATTGGTTGTGGCGCTTGCGTAGCGGCCTGCAAAAACGCTTCGGCCATGCTGTTTGTCTCGGCCAAAGTGGCCCACCTCGCTCATTTGCCCCAAGGCCGGATAGAAGCTAAGGAACGCGTTATCAACATGCTCAGTCAGATGGAAGAGGAAGGTTTTGGCGGATGCACCAACACCGGCGCCTGCGAAGCGGAATGTCCAAAAGGTATTTCTCTCGAAAACATCGCCCTCCTCAACCGCGAATTCCTAAAAGCTTGTCTTACATCGTAAGACATCATTGGAAATTTTAATTTTTTTCCAGAAAATACAAAGCCCTGGCAGGCCCTTCTGGATTTAAATTTTTTCCAATACATTAATTAATTTTATTACTTTTACAGAAATTTTCATTTTCTGCCAGATTTGTGGCTTGGTGTAGGATTTTCTCTTTTCTAACCGAAGCGTGGAAGTTTCACCCTCCGCGGTTTGCAGATTTCAGAAATAGAATGATGGTTTGTGCTACGGCGTTTTGGCCCGCTATCCTTTTCAGTAATATGGCGTCACCTCTTAGGCCGGGTGGCCTGTCCGGTCATCCGCTTACCAGCCGCGACATCCGAATAACCCACCAAATTCTTCGCATTTTTCCGGCCAAGGATTTCCGAACGGCGCAGTTTGTTGTTGAATACAGGATATCTTCAAACCGATCCGGTCGTCAAATTCCCATGCTTTTTTATGCGCTCCACCTGCGCGACAGCTTCAAGGTTTCTTTAGACGGACGACCGGTATCACTGTGGGTTGATCCCCGCTCAGCGCAACCTGAATTTCTTCTAGATAAATACTCTGGCGCAGACGATTCGGAAGAAATTACCATCCGCTGGCGGGAGGATGTTCAACGCACCTTCAAAATTTCGGATTTGCGATATTTTGAAATGGATTTGGAAGAAGGTCCCCATGAACTCCGAGTCGAATATGTATCCGATGTGTGGGAGAATGTTTCCGATCCGGTGAAACGCTACAGTTTTCATTACGCCTTAGAACCCGCCCGCTACTGGGCCTCCTTCGGTACGATGGAAGTGCATGTTGAGACCGTGGAACTTCCGGAAGGCATTTCCAGCAACCTGGGGGCGCCCCACGCGACGCCTGCACCAGGGCATCTTGTGTGGTATTTTAATCATTTGCCGGCCGATTCTTTCGAGTTGTCCTGGGAGCCTCAGGTGTCTTCTTTAGCGCGCTGGGTAATGCGGATATCGCCGGCCGGAATGGCCGGGGCTGGAGGATGCCTACTGGCGATTCTACACTTCTTGGGGATGATCGCCTACCGAAAAAAAACTCCACACCACTGGTTCTCTCCTGTGGCTTTCTGGGGCGTTCTCATCATACCATTCCTGGTTTTGATACTGTATGTCCTGGCTTATTTCTTTCAAGACGTCGTCATCGGTGCGCACGCATCCAGACATCATGGATATCCTTATCTGGCTTTGCTCATGTATCCCATCTTCGTCCTGCTGTATGCCATACCCACCGGCATATGGGATTTCTTTTTCCGGAAAAAATTTCTGACCCGCACGTATTCTGAAAAATTTAAAAAGGAGTCCTAAATGAGAACTTCGCTACGGATAAGCCTTCGCTTCGTTTCCATTCAATTCATCAATAAAAAAATGGCTTGTTTGCAAAAAAATTTCAATTCAAACACACTTTTGGGGATGCCACCGCTTTCTAGCGGCGTCGTGCCACGACCATCATTTCTTCTCCAATTTTTAAAAACGATAAAAAGTTGTAAATACCATTGTGGAGAAAAATCAGAAATTTTATTTGCCAGGAAGGCCTTTGGGTTATTTTGTTAAAAAAAGCTTGTCGTGCCGTATTATCCACCGGGCTTAAATTTTGCCGTTTAAAGTACGCTTTAAATTTTTTGATGGCCGGATAAATGGTGTACATTAATAAAAGTTTAAGTTCCAGCGACGAACGAACTTTTAAAACTTCATACCCATTGTTTTCGAGAAGCTTTTTAAGCGTTTGGGGGGAAAAATAATTGACATGGTCCAAGCCTAGCATCTTCCAATTTTTTCCCATACATCGCGCCACACAGCTATCAATCTGAGGCACCTGAAGCACCAGTACCGAGCCCGGATTCTGCAGCCTTGCACATTGGCGCACAAAACCTCCTGGATCGTCAATATGCTCCAAGACATCCCACATAGTAATGACATCAAATTTTTCTTCTGCACTGAACTCAAAAAAATCCTTTTGGAGTACAGGAAGCCCCAAATCTTTTACGGAGTATTGATATGGCGCTGAATCCAATTCTACTCCCAACACGTCATATCCCATATTTCGTGCGGCCAAGAGAAAATGGCCCCAGCCTGAACCCACATCCAATAAACGCCCCTTGGCTTTAAATTTTTTTATACAACGCAAACGCAGTTTGTGCCGCTCCAGCTTCAGGGCATTGTTGCCTTTTCGAACTTCCCGGGCTGTAGCTTCAGTTTTATAGGCGGTATAACTTAAATTACGACGCCAGGCCGACGGAACAAAAACAAACCCACAACGACGGCATTGGACTATTTCACAGTTTTCAAGCTTATATTTTAAATTGAAATCCTTCTCTGAAGCGGTTCCGCAAATTTTACAGGGCCGCTTTTCCAGGGTTTCAGGAAACCTCATCACGACATTTTGTTTTGGGGCCTACTTTGGAAAGGAGTCTTTTCTTTTTTGTTTATTTTTTTCAATATCCAAAGGCCAGAATAGTGAAGGCCGTAACCGAAACATAAGGACATGAGGGGATATAAAACAATATGATAACGGCTGAAATCAATCCAAATAAAATCGGCGGTACCTACAAACAGCACCAGAAAACCAAGTGTTATAAGCAAAGCGGGTGAAGCCAATCGTTGCCTAATCAAAAGACGCCAGCCAGAAAACAGCAAAAGGAACCATCCCAGCAAGGTGAAGAATCCGTCTAAAGGATTGCCGGGAAAGGGCAACAAGTGGCCCAATGTGCCATAATATCGGTCTGGCTCCACCACAAGGAAGTTTCGTTTGAACAGCAGGCGGTACTTGTCGGAAGTTTTGCCTTCCACCACTTCTATGTAAGGGCGAAGTTCTTTGGTGTTCACATAACTCTGTTTTTTCTTGTGGCTGGCCACTTGCCAACTGCCAACCCGCGTGCCTTCGGCCAGAGCAATGCTCTCTCCCGCGCGGAGGGTGTCCGTCACAGGATATTGGGCTCCGGGGCCGGCATGTCCGAATACATACTCTTTTCCCCGCACCGGGGTGAATTTTGTTCGTTGGTCTTTTGCGCGCCGGGAAAAGTAACCATCCACACTTTGGCGCGTGGTCCGCATCATGGCCAGGGGCTGATCCCGGTATAAAGGATTAAAAGCCAGAAAAACAGCACCCCCACCCATGATGATGATAAACCCCGAAAGAATTAATTTTAGAACACTTATTTTATTTGTCCGAAATTTTCGTATTTTTATAAGAACCAATACGCCCAAAAGGCCGGTAGCGATATAAGCAAAAAGGGCGTCGTTGAGCTTGGATCCAACACCCAGTCCAAAGAGAAGCGCCGTGCCAAGGGTCCAGCCCCCCCAACCTTTCCAGGATGGATTATCTATAGAATTCAAGACATTTTGAAAACAAGCCAAAGAGGCCACCATAAAAAAGATGGAAGAGCCGTCCAGACCTACCGCTGTAGAAGATTGAATGAAATAAATGTTGAACACGAGAAAAAGGGCCGCCAGAAATCCCGGCCAGAACCCTAGCCAAAGCCAGCCCAACAAAAACACTAGTTTTATAGTGCCGGCTGTGAATAAGGCATTGGGAATACGGGCCAGCGCTAAATATTTGTGGGGGACATAATTAAAAGTAACGTTGGTGGGCGTGCCTTCCGGATCACGGTATTCAAAGTATCCGAAGGGATCTGGTTTTTCTTTGGAAAAATTTTCGATACAAAAACCCATGATGGCTTTCCCCACATTCGGCGCCTTCCATCCAAAGGTCCATAAGGCATTGTCCACCCACTGAAAGCGCGTTCTGGGAAACTTCAAAGTGTCGTACTTCACGGCAAAAGACATGGCCTGCCCCAAGGTGTCCCACTGGATAAAATCCCAGGGGAAGCGCAGGGTGTCCGGATCGAAAAAGGCGAGGCGGTTGTAAGGAAAAATTCTGCCTCCCAGGCGGGTTTCTCCCAGTTTATCCACAAATACATCCACGCCGTTTTTGTAGGCGTAGGTAGGGAACCAATTATCTAATTTTTGAGTGGGTCTCACATAGCCTTTGAATAACATGTGGTAGGTGGAAATGGAGGCACCCGTCCACATTTCTTCGTCATAGCCCTGGGACGGGCGCCGTTCGATATCAATCATCCAGAGGGAATACAGCAGCCCCCCCAGAGCCACCGCTATGAAAACCGCTTTTTGCCAAAGCGGCGATCGTTTGAACAATGTAAAAAAATTTTGATGCTCAACCATGAAGCAAATAAAAAGACAAAACTATCTGTTTTACTTTGCAAGAAGCTTATGGAACGCTTTATAGATTGCATTAATCCTGCCACCGGAGAAATTTTTGATAAGGTGGCCGCACCTACCACCGGCGCCATAGATGAAGCTTTTCAAAAAGCACGCGAAGTCCTTGGCCCCTGGTCACAAACGCCTTTGGAAGATCGTAAGGCCATCATCCGCCGCTTTGCCGACATCGTTTTGGCCGATTTGGATTCCTTGGCTGTTATTCTGACGCGTGAAACAGGAAAACCCATTCAACAAGCCCGGAACGAAATCCGGAATGCCGATAAACGCATTCGCTTTTTTCTGGACATTGCAGATCGGTTCCTCACCGAAGAAGTGGTGTATGAAGACGAAAAAATTGAAGAATCCATTGCCTATGAACCGCTGGGGGTGGTGGTCAATATTTCAGCCTGGAATTATCCATACAATGTGGGCTACAATGTTTTCATTCCGGCCTTGGTGGCTGGTAATGTGGTGCTTTATAAACCGAGCGAGCTGGCCCTTCACACCGGTTTAAAATTTGAGGAAATGTGGCAGCGGGCCGGACTTCCACCCCACGTGTTCACCACGCTGCCGGGCGATGGCATCACGGGGGCCTACTTGAGCGCCCACGTGCCCGCGGATGGCTATTTTTTCACGGGCTCCTACGCCACGGGGATGAAAATTCTTAGCGCAGTACGCGAAAGGACGGTACCCGTGCAGCTGGAACTGGGCGGCAAAGATCCGGCCTACGTCACTGATGATGTGTCCGATGTTGGACAGGCCGCTGTGGCGCTCGCCGATGGGGCTTTTTACAACTGTGGTCAGAGTTGCTGCTCGGTGGAACGTATCTACGTTCACGCTTCGATTTACGAAGCGTTTCTGCAGCACTTTGTTGAAGAAGTTAAAAGCTATAAAATGGGCGACCCCATGGATGAATCCACCTACATTGGACCGCTCACCCGGGCCGCCCAATTGGAGGTGTTGGAAACCCATGTAGCCGATGCTCTGGCGCAGGGAGCCCGGTTGCTGGCTGGCGGGCGCCGGATAGCCCGGCCGGGCAATTGGTTCGAACCCACCGTGCTGGCCGATTGTCATCACAGCATGCGCGTGATGCGCGAAGAAAGTTTTGGGCCGATCATCGGCATCATGCCCGTCAAAGACGATGAAGAAGCCATTGCCCTCATGAACGACACTTCCTACGGCCTCACGGCCGCTGTGTACGGCGGAGACAGAGCCCGCGCAGAGCGCATTTTTTCGCGGCTCAACACCGGCACCGTGTATTTTAATGCCTGCGACCGCGTGAGCCCTTATGTGCCCTGGAGTGGCCGCGGCCACTCCGGAATGGGGCTCACACTTTCTCATTTGGGTTTGCGCGCCTTCACAAAAACAAAAAGCCGACACATTCTTAAAAAATAAGAACCATGTACACGCGCAGCCAGCGAGGTATAAGATTTGTATTAATTTTTTACAGGAAAATAATTAAATTCAGATGAAGCCTGCACTGAATTTTTGAATGGGAAGAAAGAAAAATTATGTATGGGTAAATTTGGCCAATCGTGGCCATAAGGAATTCTACAATTTCCTTACAATACCTACTCCCAGGAATGAAAAAGGTTACTTTCGAGCACTTAGAATGCAACGTTGGGAAGCGGCTTCATCAAAGGGATCCAGAGCGTAGCTTCCCCATTCCTGAAGGATTTCAAAATGGCTTTTTTGTAGCATTTCCCTAAGATCCTGTGCCGAGTATAAGCGCACTTTTTCGTGAAAAGCGGTGTCCTCATCCACGAAAATGTCTTTACAAATGTGGTTGTTTGTAGCGTATTTTACAATTCGGTAGCGGTGGCCGTGAATGATTTTTATCGACTCTGTTCTTTCAGTACCGGCGAGCAGGCGGGCATTAAAAAAATCTAATATCAAAAGTCCGCCCTTCCGAAGCGCACGATACACATTTTCTAAGACCCCGGTATTTTCTGCATCCGAAAAATAACCAAAGGAGGTGAATAGAAGCAACACCACATCAAAAGCATCTGAATCGTTGAGGCGCCGCATATCCCCCACCTGAAACTGCATGCCGGGAAGGGTGTGCCGCAGGCAATATTCAATATTTCGGGGCGCAATATCTAATCCGGTTACCCGGTGCCCCATGCGGTGTAGGATCCGGGCGTGGCGGCCGCGCCCACAGGCCAAATCCAAGACTTCCAATCCTGGGGGCACATGGAGTGCTTCCATCACCCTTTGTAGAAAAAATTCAGCCTCGCCTTCATCTCTATGGGCATACAGCCGATGATAATGCTCCGTATCGAACCAGGCGCTGAACCATTCCTTATTTTCGCTCCCCATGAATGCTTCCTGCAAAAGTAGAGCGGAGGTTGCTCACAGTTTCGCCAGCGATAACAACACCGGCATTCATCCCCTGGTGCTGGAAAAAATCCAGGAGGCCAACCAGGGACAATTTCTGGCCTACGGCGACGATCCCTGGACGGAAAAAGCACGGCAGCTTTTTTGTGAAAAGCTAGGGCGTGCAGCAGACATCTTATTTTTTTTGACGGGCACAGGCGCCAATGTAGTGGCCATGGCGGCGATGCTGCAATCCTGGGAAGCGCTCATTGCGCCCTGGCAGGCCCACCTGAACGAGGATGAATGCGGCGCCCCGGAAAAATTTACGGGTTCCAAAATAATAACCGTGAAGCGCCCGGACGGAAAACTAGGCCCCGAGGATGTTGCGCCGTTTCTCATGCAAAGAGGCGACGTGCATCGTGTGCAGCCCCGCGCGGTATCCATCACGCAAAGCTCTGAATTTGGGCGGATTTACAGCCTGGAAGAAATACGACGCCTGGCGGATTTCCTGCATAAAGAGGGCCTATACCTTCATGTGGATGGGGCCCGTCTGGCCAACGCCTGTGCCGCCCTTAACTGTGGGCTGAAAGAGATGATCGCGGGAACCGGCGTGGACATCGTGTCTTTTGGCGGCACGAAGAACGGGCTTTTTCAGGCAGAAGCCCTCCTTGTATTGAACGAAAATCTAATATCTGCGGCGCGTTTTCTTCAAAAACAAGCCATGCAACTGCCCAGCAAAATGCGGTTTGTGGCGGCCCAATTTGTGGCTTACCTGGAAGATGACCTTTGGTTGCGCCTGGCCGGCCATGCCAACAGGATGGCTGTGCATTTGGCCGCAGCCTTGAACGAACTGCCTCGGGTGCGTCTCGCGCATCCCGTGGAGGCCAATGCCGTTTTTGTATATGTGCCGGCGGAGTGCGTGGAAGCGTTGCGGGCCGGGGGATATTTTTATTTATTCGATGAAACCAGCTCCATGGCCCGCCTGATGTGCAACTACGACACCACTCCAGAAGATATTCAAACCCTTGTGGAGCATTGGCGCCGGACGCTTGCTTGAGGCAGCGTAAACCAAGACTATGTGGTATGGATAATAGGGTCAATGCCGGTTGGCGGCAAAATCCCGTAAGCCGGTCACCAAGCGGTCCAAATCCGCGGGGCGGGTGTATACATGGGGCGTCACACGAATTCCGTTGATGGCTTCGTATTTGATGGTGACCACGTGCACCTTGTACTTTTCCATGAGAAATGCGTCCAGTTTTTCCGCATCCACCCCCTCGAACCCTACTGTGGCAATAGCGCCGGAATGCTTTTCATCTAAAGGACTATAGAAACGAATGCCTGGCAAATCTTTCACCTTTTCCACCCAGTAGTTTTTTAAAAAACGCAGACGGCGCTCTTTGCGTTCATCCCCGATGATCTGATGAAAATTAAGGGCATGACCGATGGCTTGTTCGATGGGAAAGGACCGTGTGCCCAAGGCCTCAAACTTGCGGATGTCGCCGCTGCGCGGCTCGGGCGGCGCAAGCAGGGGCCACACCTCGGGAATGCGGTCTTTTTGAATATACATCATGCCGCTTCCAATGGGCGCGCACAGCCATTTATGCAGGCTGGTGCCCCAATAGTCGCAGCCGAGCTCACGCAGGGAATGCCGCAGGTGGGCAAAGGCATGAGCCCCATCCACCAGCACCCGGATACCGCGTGCGCGCGCGGCATCCGCTATGCGCCGTACGGGCAGAACTTGTCCATTCCAATTGATTACGTGCGTGATGTGCACCACGCGGGTGCGGCGCGTGAATTTTGAAATGTAGGCCTCTGCAAGCCGGGCATCATCCGTGTCCAAGAGATCTGTTTCGGCGTACACCAGCTGGATTTTATCTCTCAGAGCCCTTTGTTTCCAGGCATTCAGCATGTTGGGATAGTCGTACCTGTTCACCACAACCTCATCCCCGGGCGCCAGATCTAAACCAAAAATGAGGGTTTCTAAACTTTCGCTGGCATTGCGGTTGATGGCGATTTCTTCAGGACTCACGCCCGCCTGCTCGGCCAGCTTTTCGCGCAGCGGTTCGCGGCCTTTGTCCAGGATACGCCACATGTAGTAGGTAGGGCCTTCGTTGCTTAGACGGTTGTAAGCTTCGAGCGCTTCCTGCACCACTTTGGGCTGAGGGCTCACACCTCCGTTGTTCAGGTTGATAATATTAGGGGATACCGTGAAAGCCTGATGAATCCAATTCCAAAAATCCTCTTCGGGCGCGTGGTCCGCAGGGCGGGTCTGTAGCCACGCGCTTTCCCCGGGCAACCGGAGAGCCGGGAACAAGACCCCGCCGGCCAGGGCCGCCGCACTCTTTCGAAGAAATGTACGGCGCTGTGTCATAGCATAAAGGTATTAAACCACAAGTTGATTCAGAATTCACGAAAAAAAAATTAGCCAAGGCATTCCAAGCCCCCTTTATTATCTATCGTACAATATCTCTACGAGCGGCATTTTAAAAAGATTTCCCAGGGGATTTTTTGTAAAAAACCCCATTAATTAAACTTCAGAGCATTGCGCATATCGTTGCCCCATAAAAGCTTGGTGCGAAGGGTTTCCAAGTGGTCGTGCGGACTCAGACGCACCAGACGCAGACGCCATGCGCTCAGGAGAACCTCAATTTCGGAGCCCACGGGGAGATAGACAAAACGGGAATCCAAGGAGGAAATGATACGGGTGCTGCGGCTTTGCACCACGAAACGTAAGCGGGTGTTATCTGCCAGTACAATGGGCCGGACGTTTAGATTGTGCGGGGCAATGGCAGCCATGACTAATACGGGACTTGAAGGCGTAATGACCGGCCCGCCACAGCTGAGCGCATAGGCTGTGGAACCGGTGGGTGTGGCCACCACCAGCCCGTCCGCCCAGATGTTGCTGAAAAAAAAGTCATCAATGTAGGTTTCTACATGAATCATGGAAGAGGTGTCCGTTTTGACAACGGTGAATTCGTTGAGACCAAGACCAAAATCATCCAAAGGTTTTCCTCCCACCAGAGCCTGTACCAAACTTCGTTCTTCAGCCACGAAAAGACCTTCCTTCAGGGCATGTAGTACTTTTTCCAATCCGGAAACTTCGGCCGTGGAAAGATACCCGAGTCGGCCTACGTTAATGGCTACGACGGGCACTTGTGTAGGGTAGATCAAGGGGAGCGCACTGAGGAGCGTCCCATCACCGCCCAGACTGAAAAAAAAATCCGGCAGGGGGGCCAGTTCTTTCAGGTGGTTAAAGGTTTGGAGATGCGATGGCAGTGAAAGTCCGGAGTTATCACACAATACTCTATATGAATTGTGAAAAACCAGTTCTGACCTCTGGTTGGATAAGGTATTGATGATTTTCTGAACCCCCTCTCTGTTGCGGGAATCTATGGTACGTCCGTAAAGGGCAAAACGCATGACATTAGTTTATGTGTCCGAAAGGTAGGACATCAATAATTCGTACCGCAAACGGAGGTCATCCTTATCTGGGGACTCGTGGTACGAGGCTTTGATGGTGTACCCGTGCTGAAGAAGCGCAGCTTCCACGGCGCTTAAGTCCATTTTGTTGAACTTGAGCGTCATTTCCATAAGACCTGTCTGAGGGTTTACATCGGAATACACGCTCATAATGCCGGTATTCTGGCTTTCCACCAAGTGGGCTATCCGGGCCACGCTATAATCGCGGGCCGGCATTTCCAAAACCACTACTCCCCCCGGTTCCCGGAACGACCAGATAGAAGCGAAGCGGAGCAACAGTTCTTTCTGCACAATGGAACCTACATAGCGGCCCTCATCCAACACAGGTAGCACGGAAACCTGAGCTTCTGCCAGAAACCGGAGAACGTCAAGGGTGTGGCGATAGCCTTCCACATAGATTTGGCGCAAGGGTACAATTCCCGAATTTAAGGGCGCCTGAGGCTGATTATTTTCAAATAAATCTTCTTCAAAAACAAGCCCGAGAAATTCCTGACCTCTCACCACAGGCAGATGGTTCACACGGAACTCTTCCATCCATGCAGCGGCGCGCTCCAGCGTTTCTTCTGGCCGGAGGGAAGGCAACATTTCGGAGACCAGTTCGCGCGCCAACATAAAAAGGTATATTAAAAACGCTTCCGGCGGCAAAATTGTTGCCTCCGGATCAAGAGACCAAATCCTAAGAAAAAGCGATGCTTTTTAATGGCCGGCGGGAGGCTGCTGAAGCCGGGTCATAGACATCGCCATCCGGTTGCGGGGAGTGAGCCTTGTAGGACCTGTTATCTTGTCTTTTTGCATTTGGCTTAAAGCTTCCTTGTAATCAATGGGACGGGGCGACACATAGGAGTAGTCACTGCGGGTGTCCCCATCGCGCTGCGCCAGGTCCGCACCAAAACGATGGTCCTGATAATGGAGGCGCTTGCAGGATACCCTCCATGCGAATGGCACATTGGATTGCCCGCCCTGTAACTCTCTGACCGTAAAGCCTGTGGTTCCCGGCTCCACATACAAACCGGCACAGTTGCCTTGGGGCGTCACAGTCACAATCATGGGATGTTGTTCATCGATAGCAACTGTTTCCAGAAAGAGCGGATCCAATTGGACCGAGGCTGTCCCGTTCACCAACTGAGCCACGCCGAAATCCTCAAACCACACACCGGGGCTTTCCACACAATACAGAAGTTGATTGCCTTTGGATGTGCCTACGGAAGCGGATTTGGTACCATTTACAACAGCGAAATTTCCTGAGCCATAGATGGAATAATTCGAATTATTTCCCACCGAACCATATACGCCAATATCAAGGGAAGCCACAGGGTAGCCACCGTTAAATCCAATACCCGCAACGCCTATCCCAAACCCTGCGGGATTGTAACTGCCTTCTACGCCAATATTATTGGCCCCGACATTAAAATAATTATTATATCCAAAAATGGCTGCAGCGCCGGCCGCTGTGCCGTTATAATTACCATAAACCCCCATGTTCAAATCCGAAGCGCCGGTGGTTTGACCGAGAACACCCACACCGGAAGCCAAACCGGCCCCGGCGTTGTAGTTGGACCACCCAATCACACCATGCCAAACGGTGGAAAGTGCAATGTTTGCCGCACTGGTGTTGGTGCCGCTTGTGGCGGCCACCAAAGCGCCGGAAGCACCGGTGTTGGCCTGCGCGTAAACGGCGGCGTTAGGAACGGTTTGTGTCCCCACCACGATGTTACCATTGTATCCAAGAAAACCAGCATTCTGGTAAGCCGCCCCGTCAAATCCACCCCGGATGGCGTAGGACCCACCGGTTACATTCTGATTGGAAGCCCGGATTCCGCTAGCGTTACTGCTGGTGATTAAGCTGAGCACCTCACTGGTGGTGGGTGCTGTGTTGATGCCAACTCCCGTGCCGTTGTCCCGGATAAGTCCGATACCCAAGGTTGTGGCGTTGGGCGTGAAGCGGGCCACATAATCAACGGTGCCGCTGCCGCTGAGGCCTCCCCCTGAAGGCAACGTAATAGAATTCCCACCAGAAATACTCAAAGTGTTTCCGGATAAGGACAAAGTTTGGGAATCATTATCCGTGGAAGGTGCCCAACTGGAACCATTCCACTTAAGCACCTGACCATTGGCGGCGCCCTGCTGAGCAAGCCCCAGAGGATTGGTGCTGGTGCCGTTGCCACTCAGAGTGGTATTGGTTTGCACTACCTGCGAGCCCCAATTGTCGCCACCAGAGGGTAAAGTGACACTGTTGCCACCGGAAATGGATAAGTTATTTCCGGCCAGCGTTAGTGTCTGGGCATCATTGTCGTTGGCCGGAGCCCAGGAAGTGCCGTTCCATTTAAGGGTCTGACCGTTTGTGGCGCCCTGCTGGGCAATTCCCAGCGGACTGGCGGAAGTGCCATTGCCGGTCAGGGTAGTGTTGGTTTGTGCCACTTGTGTGCCCCAGTTATCCCCAGCACCCCCGCCCACGTCATTCGCCGGCGTCCATTGGCTGCCGTCCCACTTGAGCACCTGGCCCACTCCAACCCCGGCCGTATTAACATCCGTCAGGTCGTTCATGGCCAGGTTGGCGGATATGGTGTAGTTGGAAGGACCTCCCGACACAGCGATGCCAGGACCACCTGTGAGGGTTATTGTGCTGCCGGCATTGTCCGCTGAGGCCGCGCGGGCCGCAAATAGGGCATAAGGCACGCTAAGCATTTGCTGGGTGCCCATATTGATATAGCCAGACCCGACATTAATTTCAGTTTTTAGGAAAAATATGTTCGAACTCCAATCGATATTGCCGAATGTTCCAGCACTACCCCCGCTTGGAGTTCCTTGGCCAATGGCAAGATTGAATAAACCATAAGAATTGGCCACGGCGTTGTGGGTTTCCTGGTAAATCAGAGGTCCCGTAGCCGAACCGGAATGAATCGAGATGCGGACGCCCACGGGCCCTGTGATCAAATTGCCTGAGGCATCCCGGGCCGAGGCTTGATAATTGATGGCTTGGGGAGGAGCCTGAGCGTTCAGACGGGTTCCTACTAGGCAGCAAAGAAGAAAAAGCAGAAAAAGGAATGTTTGCATATATTTTTACTTTTCGTTGTAAAGATATAATTAAAAATGCACCAGGTCAAAGTGCCGAGGTTTCGTTGAATGGTTGCCTATATTAGAAATGGAGGCCAATAGTTTTTTAATAGGGTGAAGGCACGAAATCTATAACCATCTTTGCACTGTCCATGAATGCCCCCCGCTTTTGCGTGATAATGGCCGGCGGAGCCGGCACGCGATTTTGGCCGATGAGCCGCCGCGAACACCCCAAACAATTCATAGATATTCTTGGAACCGGCGAAACCCTTCTACAGAGCACCTGGAAAAGGGTGATGCTGTTTTGCCCTCCGGAAAATGTTCTTGTGGTCACGGGCGCTGCATTTCGGGATTTAGTGAAGGAGCAACTTCCTGAACTGGACGATAAGAACATTCTACTGGAACCTGTAAGAAGGGATACAGCGCCTTGTATTGCTTACGCCTGTGCCCGAATTGCCGCTTTATGCCCGGAGGCTCTGGTGGCCGTTTTGCCTTCGGATCATTTGATTTTAGAATCCGAATGCTTTGCACGTCTGATGGAAAAGGCTTACGAAGAAGCACACATCAATCCTGCTTTGCTCACTTTGGGGATTAAGCCCACCCGCCCAGATACGGGTTATGGTTACATTCAATTTGATCAACAGCTTTCACCCTCGCCACGTCAATTTTATAAAGTTAAAACTTTTACTGAAAAGCCGGACCTGGCGTTGGCTGAAGCCTTTCTGCAAAGCGGCGATTTTTTATGGAATTCCGGCATGTTTTTGTGGCAGGTGGCCTCTATTGAAAAGGCTTTTCATGAAAAACAGCCCGAGCTGCACAGTCTTTTTTTCGCGGGAAACATACCTTATTATTCCGAAGAAGAGCAAGAATACGTGAACCGGGCTTATCAAGAGAGCAAGGCTATTTCCATCGATTATGCCATCATGGAAAAAGCCTCGGACGTGTATGTGATGCCTATGGAATGCGGCTGGAGCGATTTGGGCACGTGGTCCTCCCTGTATGAAGTGGTTCCCAAAAAAGCCCAGGAGATGGCATATATCGGACGCAATATCATGGATTTCGGGGCCCGCCACTGTCTTGTGACTGCCCCCAAAGAAAAACTTGTCGTACTGGGCGCTGTTTCAGACCTCATTATTGCAGAGTACGACGACATGCTTTTGGTGTGCCGCATAGACGAAGAGCAGCGCATCAAGCACTTTGTTAATGAAATACGCATCCAGAAAGGCGAAAAGTTTATTTAACGCAAGACTCTTTTCTTTAGCCCATTTGTAAGACATGCTTTTGAGTCTTGAGATTTTGGCCGTTGTGCTGGGGTTGGCTTACGTGGTGCTGGTCATTTTAGAAAATAAATGGTGTTGGATTTTCGGTGGATTCAGTTCACTTCTCTACGTTGTGTTATATCTTCCTCAAAAACTGTTGGTTTTCGTGTCGCTTAATCTGATTTACGCCGGCATGGCATTGGCCGGCTTTTGGCGCTGGAGCCGTCCGGCGGTGGATGGCGAAAAACTGATGGTTCGCCGTATGGATATTCCCCGTCTGGCCATGTATGTGTTGGCCGCTGTGGGTGCGGCCGGGGGCATTTTTATTGTGTTAAAATTTTGGGCTTTTTCCGCATATATGGCTTTTGAGTCGGTGGCTGGAGGTGCGGCGCTGGCGGCTATGCTGGCAACCATCGAAAAATATTTGGAAAACTGGTTGTTTTGGATGGTCTCCAATATCACCTATGTGATATTATTTTTTCTTTCGGGGAACTTTCCCACCGCCATTTTATATTGTGCATTCACTTTGTTGGCCTTGATAGGATATATTAATTGGAGGAATAAATATTATGCCCACGTGGCTTAATCCCAGGATATTGGCCATTACAGGCCCTGAAAGCACTGGAAAAAGCACTTTGGCGGAAGCTTTTGCCTCAAAAACAGGGGCCCTCTTGATACCCGAATTTGCGCGGCGCTATTTGGAAAAAAAGCCGGTCCCGGGTTACACGTACTACGACTATCTGGCCATGGCCCGAGGACAAATGCTTCACCACATCCTGATTCAGTCCACAGAGCGCGCAGTCGTTGTTCTGGATACCGATCCCGTGGTCCTCAAAGTATGGGGGCTTGTAAAGTATGGCCAGTTTCCAGAGTTTTTGGAAAATCTTTATCAACGCTGTCGTTGCGATGTCCATTTGCTGTGTGCCCCGGACTTGCCCTGGGTGCCCGATCCTTTACGCGAGAACCCGGACGACAGGAAGGAAGTGTTTCGACGCTATGTGGAATTATTGGAAGCCGAGAATAAGCCTTTTGCCATTGTGACCGGTAGTGGCGAAAAAAGATTTGAAAATGCCTGGGGCCATGTGGCTAATTTTGGCCTATTAGACGGCGCTTCACGGAAGGATAGTTGATGAGGATGCCGCCTCCGGGCTTTTGAAAAACAGCCATGTTCCCGATGGCCACAGCAGAGACTCCCGCAAGATCGAGCGCCTTTTGAACATCCGGGGTGTCGCGTGCGCCGCCGTGCATAATGAGCGGAACACGGAGTGCTGGGATCAGTGTCTTGGCTAATTCTATATTCAGCCCCTCCCAAGTGCCTTCGCGGGACACATCGGTGAGAAGGATCTCGCCAACCCCCAGTTGCTGGGCATGTTCCAGGGCCTCTTGCGGCGACATGCGGAGAGCCTTCTGTCCGCCTCTCGTCACAACTCTGAATTTGCCGGTCCATGTGCGGCAGACATCCAGCGCGCACACGACAGACTGAGAACCAATGCGCGCCACAAGCCTTTCCACCAGCGCGGGTTGCTCAAAAACCGCTGTGGACATCACCAGTTTTTCCACTCCGCAGGACACAATTTCCAGGCCTGTGTCAGCATCGGATATTCCTCCTCCATAAGACAACGGCATGAAAGCCTGGGCTGAAATCCTGCGGATTAAGGAAATATTAGGCTTGCTGCGCTTGCGGGCCGCTTCAATGTCCAAAAAACATACTTCGTCGGCCTGCAGCCGGTTGAAAATACGCAAGGTATTAAGAGGATCACCGATGTACACAGGATTTTTAAACCGGCGGGTTTTCACCAGGCGATTTCCGCTGAGAAGCAGCACAGGTATCACACGTTGCAGCGCCATTTCAGATAGCCCAAAAGTTTTTTAAAATCTGCATACCGAAACTGTGCGAACGCTCCGGGTGAAACTGAACGCCCATGATATGCTCCTTTTCTATGGCGCAGGGAAATGGAATGCCATATTCTGAGGTTAAAACCACAGTATTTGGGTCTCTGGGTTGCACAAAATAGCTATGGGCAAAATAAAAACGGGCCTCAGGACCCAGGGCCTTTGTCAAAGGACTTGGTTTTTCAAAGGATACATAATTCCATCCCATGTGAGGTACCGGCAGATGCGGCCCGATGTGACGCCTCAAAGCCACCACTTTTCCATCCAAAAATCCAAGACCTTTTTCATGGCCTTCTTCACTGCCCTCAAAGAGCAATTGCAACCCCAGGCAAACTCCTAAAACAGGTTTCTTTTGAGCGAGTACAATTTCACTTAAAATTTCATCCCAGCCGCGCTCACGAAGCCTTATCATAGCTTCATCAAAAGCCCCCACACCTGGCAAAATGAACTTTTCGCATTTCCGCATGGCCTCTTCGCTTTGTACCATAACCGCTGGAATGTCCAATTCTTCCATCATGCTCAGGAGCGATGCAATATTGCCCAATCCGTAGTGAAGAACCCCGATCATCTTAACAAAATTAAAAATATTTTTGACAAAAAGTAGTTTTTATAAATATGTATTAACAAAAGAAACAAATTGCTTACAAAAAAAGGGAATTTTTAAGAAATTAAGATGTGGGTTCTATTACCCTGGGATTAATATTGCGACCGGATGCTCCCAAAGTTTCATTCCATTCTGGTCATAGGCAGTGGATCCTGGGCCAGGGCCATATTAAAAATTCTTCAGGAGTCCGGTTTTTTCGAAACAGTTCAATGGTACGTAAGAGACCCGGGAAAGGCAAAAATTTTTTTGGATCAGTGGGAGAAAAAATTCATAAAAACAAGCCAGGAGATTCGGATTTATAATCCTTTAGATCCACCGCTTTCGGCCGACGTGGTGCTCCATGCAGTGCCGGCTGCCTTCAGTCCGCGCTGGTATGCAGATGCTGATCTGGGCCGACTGCGGCCGCTATGCGTGATATCGGCCGCTAAAGGAGTGGTGCCTGAATTCCGGGTGTCGGCCTTAAACTGGCTAAAGCAACAATTCAGGGCTGAGCATTTTTTATTTCTGGGAGGGCCCTGTCATTCGGAGGAGGTGATGCAAAGCTCCCGGAGTTACCTGACTCTGGGCTGCCATAACATTGCCATGGCCCGCTCATTGGCTTCCGCGTTCACCACGCCTTACGTGACTGTGGCGGTGTCCGCCTTTCCTGAAGCCTTGGAAATGTTCGGCATTTTAAAAAATGTCATGGCAATTGCCGTAGGAATGGCTCAAGGCCTGGGATATGGCGATAATTTTACCGCGATACTTGTGGCGGCGGCATTTCGCGAAGTCACAAAAGTGGCGACGGAAATGGGGATGATGCCAGGCCTTGATGTGGCGATGGGCGGAGGCTTTTTAGGCGATTTGCTGGTCACTTGCTTTAGTCCTCACAGCCGCAACCGACGGCTGGGAGAACTTCTGGCGCAAGGCCTCAGTTCGGAACAGGCTTTGCAAGAAATTCACATGGTGCCCGAAGGATATTATATTCTGAAGGCTTGGGCTTCCTGGCTCAGTGCACCTGAATTTCCGATTTGCCAGACGTTGTGTCGGATTTTTGATGGACGCAATGAGCCGGCAGAGGCTTTCAAAAGTTTAGAGTATCAATTAGAAAAATGAATTTTTGTAAAAAGATTTTGAGCCCGACCCGGATATTCAAAATTTTAATCCTTTTGACGAGCGTGGTGGGGTGTCAGAAAAAAGACATCAACAACCGGCTTCAGACCGGAGACATTTTGTTTCAGGATCTGGACTGCGGCCCCTTGTGCGATGCTATAGAGGCGGTTACAGAGGGGGCCGGAGGCAGGGATTTTTCCCATTGCGGCCTTGTGATTGTGGAACAAGACAGCATCTGGGTTATAGAGGCTATCGGCGCCAGTGTGCGTCAGACTTCCATAGCCCAATTTTTCCGCCGGAGCGGGGACACCTCCGTCATAAGCCATTGTTTAGCAGGCCGTTTTGAAGATGTTTCGGAAGAAGTTAAAAGCCGGGCCGCACGATGGGCCCGTCAAACCATCGGGCAACCTTATGATGACCTTTTTCTGCCGAACAACGGGTCCTGGTATTGCAGCGAGTTGATAGCCGAAGCCTACAACAGGGCCGCCAAAGACAGTCTTTTCCGTCCGGCTCCAATGACTTTTAAGGAAAACCCATCCGGCGTTTACTTTAAGGTCTGGGAACGCTATTTTGACTCATTAAAATCTCCTATTCCTGAAGGTATTCCTGGGTTTAATCCCGGTGCGATGAGCCGGCATTCAGGTCTCCGCCTTTTCCTGCCACGTTGGCCATAAAATCCTTGAAGATGCAGAAAACGGGCTTTAAATCCCGCGTTAAAGCGCGATTCCAGGTCTTTACAATTGGGTTATTGTGGCGCCATGAAAAGCATCCAAAAAGCAGCTGATGTGTTACTTTGAGGCGTATGGTGCCACCGAACAAAAAACTCAGAAAAAGTTAAGGACGTGAAAAAAGGGGTTCTCGTGGCCGGTAACCTTCTTCCGGAGGCTTATTTAATTCCTGCGTTAGCCAGAGAAGGCTTTTCGCTTTCTGTGTGGACGCCACATCTGGGTCTGCCCCGTAAGGCAAAAATTGTGGCTGATGCCTTTTATCAAACTCGAATCGAAAAATTTGTAGAATGGGTTATGGATCCAGAGCCCTCCTGGGCACAAGCACGGGACCATCTTGAAAACTGTGACTTTTTGGTGATTTCCATGCCGTTTTTTTGGAAGAAGAATCGAAACAGCACATCCAGTGCTCTTCGATATTCCGCTTTTATTGAACGTCTGATAAACCTGGCCTTAGGGGTTTCATCCATTCAAAAAATAGTGGGCCTTGTGGCCAATCCCTTGTCCTTTATTCAATGGGAAAGCGGAGATGCCCCAAGCAGGCCCTCCCACATTCGTGGCAATTCTGAAAACCGTCTCCTCAAAATACAACTCAGAGCTGAATTAGAATTATGGCGCGCCGAAGCTGAAGGTTGTCCGGTGTCATGGATAACCTACGGACTGCCTATAGGCTACCAACCGGAGGGTTACGGGCTTCTTCAATTTTTTCTGCATCAAATCCAGGACCAACAGAAAGCGCCTTCAGGGGGCTATTTTTTTTCGGATGTGCGCGATGTATGTCAGTCCGTGCGTGACGTTATTCAGGAAAACAGCCAAACGGAGAAGGCCCTCATCCGATTGGAAAAATATTTAAATTTTCAGGAATTTCAAGATAGGTTAGCCGAACACTCGGGTCGATTAGGGAAAAAAATTAATCTTCAAAAGCCTCAGATCAGGAAACCAAATATCCTTCTTTCCTTTCAAAGCGTTTTTTTTCAAGACTCAGAGCGGCAGGATAGAAAATTTTGGACCGAGTATTTGTCCACCATCAGCCTTCCGGAACCCTTGATATTAGAGCAAGAAAAACCGCACAGCCCCCCCTTTGAGGAAACCTTTGATTTTTTCCTGAAAAAAATGCAAAATATTTAATATCAAATTCAAAACCGCATACAACCGGATAGCGCCGGATATTTCCGTTTGTAACCAATTCCCGTCCAACTGGCACGAAAAAGCCCTTTCACCTTTGCTCCGTCAAACGCAAGTCAAACCATAAAATCAAAAACCATGAATGCTCTCAGAAACAAAGTACAATTGATCGGAAATCTAGGTAAAGATCCGCAAGTGATGGAAGTGGGATCCGGCGTCACGCTCGTGCGTTTTTCGGTGGCCACCACCGAATATTATAAATCTTCTAAGGGCACCACGCGCGACACCCAGTGGCACGCAGTGACGGCCTGGGGCAAAACCGGGGAACTGGCTGCCCGTCTTCTTAAGAAAGGCAGCCTTGTGGCTCTGGAAGGGCGTCTTGTTTCGCGCAGCTATGAAGACAAACAAGGGCACACACGCAACGTTACAGAAATCCGCCTGAACGATTTTCTGGTACTGAAAGAAAGCCAAGCCTGAAAATAGAGGCTAAAAAAGTGAAACAACAGGCCCGCAGGGGGCCTGTTGTTTTTTATAGGGACGCCTTATGGAAAGTTATTTCCAAAAAGCAGTTTGCGTTTACGGTGGTCGGCGCCGTGGGTGACCCCTAAATTTGCCGAGTGTTTTCGGCGTTAAATCTGGGACTGGCTTATGGTGGTGTTTTTTTATTCAGGGAAGTCAATTTTCAGATTCGGGCCGGGGAGAAAGTAGCGCTCACCGGACGCAATGGCGCTGGGAAATCGTCGCTGTTTCGCATCATGACGGGGGAAATTTCCCCTACGGAAGGGCAATTTTCAGCGCCCCGCGGAGCGCGGATAGCACGGCTCGGACAGGAGCTGCCAAGGGAAAACCAACGCTCGGCACGGGAACATGCAGCCCAGGCTTTTGAGGAAACCCGGCTTTTGAAAAACCGGGTGGAACAGATTTACCAGGTTTTGGAAAAACCTGTGCAGCTTGGGATGGAAGAAACGCTTTCTCTTACGGAAGAGCTTCACGAATTGGAGGAGCGCCTGCGCCTGCTGGATGCTCAAACGGAGGAGGAGCGCACCG
>JANWWP010000076.1 GCA_025055575.1 Flavobacteriales bacterium
TGTGGCGTTGGGATTTTTGAACTGAAAGCCCCGGCCATTGAGACCATCGGAGAAATCCAACTCCGTGCCGGCCAAATACAAAAGATGACTTTTATGCACCACCACCTTCACGCCATTGTCTTCAAACACTTGTTCACCGGGTTTCAATTGGTGGTCAAATTCCAGTTTATAAAGCAATCCCGAACATCCGCCGCCCTCCACGGTGACCCGAAGAAAAGCCCCGTCCGGGCGACCTTCCTGGCTAAGAAGCGTAGTGATTTTTTGCTTGGCGTTTTCCGATACGCGGATCATTTTTCAGTGGCTCGATTTGCTTTAACGTTGAATACCCAACATTGTTTAGACTTAGTCTAAATAAAATTTCAATACAAAGGTAATAAATTTGTGCAATATGAGTTCCGAAACCCTAAAGGAACTGGGAGAATTTGGATTTATTCAAAAAATCCGTCATGCGGCTCCACCCCTGCTTGAGGATGTCCTGGTGGGCATAGGAGACGATGCCGCAGCTTTAAAAAACACAGGGCTCGTTACGGTCGTAACCACCGATATGCTGGTGGAAGGCGTCCATTTTGACATCCGCTATGCCCCTTTGCAGATGGTGGGCTATAAACTGGTGTCGGTGAATGTTTCGGATTGTTGTGCCATGAACGCGCAGCCGGCCCATTTTTTGGTGTCTTTAGCGGCCTCCTCCAAATACGAACTTCCAGCGCTCAATGCATTATACGAAGGGATTTACAAAGCCTGTGCACGCTATAAAATAGATGTAATAGGCGGGGACACCAACACAGCTGTTTCGGGCCTCACGCTTTCCGGCACCTGCATAGGGTACGCCTCGGCCGGTAAGATTGTGACACGGGGCGGTGCCCAAGTGCATGATTTACTGTGTGTAACCGGCAATCTGGGGGGCGCATATGCCGGCCTCACGCTTTTGGAAAGAGAAAAGAGAATTTTCCTGGAAAACAGCAACATCCAGCCCGATTTATCCCGCTATCCTTACATCGTGGAAAGACAGCTAAAGCCCGAAGCCCGTGTGGACATCGTGGCTTTTTTTGAAAAGGCCCGTATCCAGCCTACAGCCATGCTGGATATTTCCGACGGATTGGCCAACGAGGTTCTACACCTTTGTAAATCTTCCAGAAAAGGGTGCGTCATATTTGAAAACCGTCTTCCTCTTCATGAAGAAACCGCTGCATTTCTTGAGGAAGTACGTATCGCACCTTTAATTGCTCAGTTGAATGGGGGCGAAGACTATGAACTTCTCTTTTCTGTGCCTCCGCAGGATTATGACAAGATTAAAGACGATCCCCGAATCACTGTGATCGGGTATATTACCGAAGAAGGGGCCGGCTGTAAGCTCCATTTAAAGAGTGGGGAAGAAATAGATTTAGAAATGAAAGGATATAATGCTTTTTCTGAAAATTTTATGCCAATTATTTGATAATTATCTTTGTAAAAACATAAAATTCAACTTTCACAATGCAAAAATTTTACGCGTTTTTACTTTCTGCCATCTTTTTAAATACTCTGTTAAAGCAGCCCGTTCTTGCACAGCAGCCTTGTGATGCCATTTATGTGAGAGCCGGTGTGGCCAATAGCCCGGGCACCCCCTCGCAACCGACCAACCTGACCCATGCTTTCACGCTGATTACAGGCAACAGAAAATATATCCGCGTGGAGGAGGGCATCCACGTTGTGAATGTTCCGCTGGAACTGGTGAGCGATTTGGTCATTGAAGGCGGATACAAGGTGGTGGGAGGGGAATGGAAAAAATCCAGCGCCGCCAGCTCGGTCATTAATTTTCTAGCCTTTGAAAGCATCAACAACGATGTGGAACATGCCATAGGCTTCAAAGCGAACGGGGTTTCCAACTGGCGCCTACAGGATTTGGTGATTAACGTGGCCGGGCCTTCAGGGCAGACGCCCAGTGGGCGCGGAAGATCGGTGTACGGTGTATGGATTAATAATTGTACCAATTATGCTTTGGTGCGCTGCCAGGTGAGTGTAGGCAATGCTACAAATGGAAGCAATGGAGTGGCCGCCGGAGCCGGGAATGGTGGAAATGGAGGCAGCGGATTGGGCGCCGGAGGAGGAGGTCAGGGCGGTTGCGGCGATCCTGGGGGCGGGCAGAATGGAGCTTCCGGATCTGCCGGTGGCAGCGTAGGCGCTTTAGCCGGAGGATCTGGAGGTGCCGGGGGCACCGGTTGTGATCCCTGCGGAGGGGCTGGATTTTGCTGCGGTGAATGTGATGGCCTGGGGACTTGTTCAGGAGCCGGCGCCAACGGCACCAACGGACAGGGATGGACGCCGGGCAACACACCCCCAGCGCCGGCTATCAGCGGATTGTACTTTGTTCCAGCCGGGGCGGCTGAGTCGGGCGCCGGCGGCGGTGGCGGAGGGCAAGGCGGCGGCGGTGGCGGAGCCCGAAACGGTACCTGTTCTTGCATCAATTGCGGAGGCAACCCCAACGGCGGCGCCGGGGGCAATGGCGGACGGGGTGGCCATGGCGGTACCGGCGGAAAAGGGGGCGGCGGCTCCTTTGCCGTTTTTGCAGTGAATTCCAGTTCCGGAGCTCAGTTTTTGGATTCGGATTTCGCGGAGGGAAATCCTGGAGCCGGAGGTTTAGGCGGCAACGGTGAAACCGGCTTGCCAGGCAGTCCGGGTGCAGCCGGGGCCGTGGCAGGCTGCAGCCCTTGCAGCAACTCCCAGGGACAAACAGGCGCCCCAGGCGGCAGCGGCGGCAATGGCGGGCGTGGGCGGGATGGAGCGCCAGGTGTGGCGGGCGCTTTGGTGATGGACGGTGTCATTTCGGATCCTTCGGCCCCTATACCGAATCCTGTCACTTTAGAAATTCAGTTCCAGAACACTATTGGTTGCACCAACAGCGAAATTACCCTCACAAAAACTTCCGGAACCTGGACCCTGCCCACGGGACTTTCTTTTGTAAATGACCTCGATCCGTATTCTTCCAGCTATGGAAACAGTTCGCCTACAGCCAAAATTTATGCCTTCGCAACCGGTCCCTATGATGTGGGTGTCAATGGAATAGATTATCAACGCTTTCTCTGGGTAAGAACATCCCGTCCACTTCCCGTAATCAATATTACTCCATCCGGTTCCATCTGCAACCTCAATAATCTTTCGCTCAGCACGCCCACCGTTGGAGATCAGTATGAATGGCTCATCTATCAGAGCGACCCCAATCAACCAATTTACACTTCCACCCAACAAATTCCAGGCAACACCGGGCCTATCCCGGCCGGATTGTACTGGGTGCGTCTGCGCGTCAGAACGGAATGCTGCGGATGGTCCATTCCGGTCTTCCAGCAAATTGTGGTGGACTTCCCCTCTGTGGGCGGCACCGCCACGGCTTCCAACAGTCAAGTATGTCCCGGCTCTCAGGAGGTGGTGAGCCTCACAGGACAATCCGGCAATATTTTGAATTGGGAGTTGAGCTACAACGGAGGCCCTTTCAATTCCATTGGAAATGCCGGAAACAATATCATTTATACGGGGGTTCTCAACAATCCGGGCACCTACGAATATCGGGCTGTGGTGAAAAATGGAACCTGTCCGGCACAGTACAGTTCTGTGGCGGCCATCACGGTAAATCCCCAGGATCAGGCCACTTTTTCTTACAGCAGCAATCAGTTTTGCCTGAATGGAGTGAATCCTGTGCCTACCATTTCGGGTACCCCTGGAGGTGTCTTTAGTGTTTCCAACCCCGGCCTGGTCTTTGTATCCGCCGCCAGCGGCGTGATAAATCTCGCTGCCTCACAAAATGGAACATATGATGTCACTTATCAAACCAATGGATTCTGTCCGGCCAGTTCTACCCTTCAAGTTCAGCTTCTGAACCCGCCGGACGCCACTTTCAATGCCCCTGTTTCCATGTGTTCCAATGTGCCTTGCGTCACCCTACAACCCAATCAACCGGGGGGCGTGTTTTCCGGAGGAAGTTACATTAATGCAGGGGGCATTTTCTGTCCAGCCTCTGCCAGTTTGGGCCAGAATCCTGTGACCTATAGCTTGACAGCCAGTGGTTGCACTTCCACCAGTACTCAGATGATACAGGTGAATCCAGCTCCTAATGCTTCGGTCGCTTCCGCAGGGCCTTTCTGCTCAAACCAAGCGGATGTGATATTGCAGCCCTTCACCCCCGGAGGGCAATTTTCTGGTACTTGCGTCACCCAAAGCGGCATTTTCTCCCCTTCCTGCGGCCCCGGCCAATACAATATCACCTATGAATTAACATCAGACTCCGGTTGTACAAGTGCGTCCAGTTTCCAGCTCACAGTTATTGAACAACCTGATGCCGACATCACGGGTTTCGGTCCTTTCTGCTCCAACGACGGTCCGCAGGTTTTGACAGCCACGCCGTCCGGCGGCCAGTGGACTGTAACAACCTACATTAATGCGGCTGGGGTATTTCAACCCCAAATTTCCGGACCCGGTCAGTTTTCCGTGACCTACACAGTAACCCAGGGTGGATTGTGTACAGACAGTGACACCAAGCTTGTGACGGTGGGCCTTTCCCCCAATCCTACAATCATCGCCACTTGGCCATTTTGCGCCAATCAGCCAGACGTGCAACTCTTCACCGTGACGCCAGGCGGCACTTTCTCCGGCGGGCCCTATGTTTCGAGTACTGGATTTTTTAGTCCCGGGGTGTCAGGCCCTGGCGTTTGGCCGGTCACTTACTCCGTAACGCAGAACGGTTGCTCAGCTTCGAGCACTGTGAATGTGATCGTTAATAATATCCCGGATGCCAGCATCAGCGGTCCCTCGGTTGTGTGCCTGAAAGATCCGCCGGTTCAGCTTTCCGCTGCCACACCCGGCGGGGTCTGGAGTGGCGGCCCCTACATTGTGAATGGACTATTCAATCCAGCCCTGGCTGGACGCGGCCTTAAGCCAGTTTACTATAGTGTTACAGACGCCTCCGGTTGCACCGGTAAAGACACACTTTACATCCAGGTGGATTCGCTTCCTACGGCCAACTTTACGCATCAGGCCATGTTTCTCAACGTTTCTTTTCAAAATACCAGCTTGAATGCTACTTCCTACATCTGGAATTTTGGAGATGGGTCCCCGGCCAGTACCCAAGTGAATCCCATACACACCTACCCCGACAACGGCACTTATCAGGTGACACTGGTCGCCCTCAACGCCTGCGGTTCCGACACATTTGTGAAGTTTATAACAGTCATTAAAGCCGGTGTGGAAGAGTATCCGGAGTCTGCCTTTTTGTCCGTGTATCCGAACCCCACCAGCGGTGCGTTGTATCTGGCCCATGAGATGGGGGCACCTGCAGGAGCCATCCAACTGAAGCTGTACAATCTTCAGGGTGCCATGATGTTTCAGAAACTTGTGGTTCTGGGCGCAGGCGAGCAACAGAAGATCAGCCTACCGGAATTACCAGAGGGCCTGTATCTCCTGGAAGCCGAGTTGGACAACTACCGCTACACCTATCGGCTGGCCATCCGACGGTGAGGCAGGGGAAAACATCCCACCTCCGGACATAGGGTCGGATTTGGGGCTGGTTTTAAATTTTGCTGAAGGGCGTGATGTACGGATATAGGGGCGGCAAAACCTCTATTTTTACAAGCGTTACACCTCTTTTGCGAAAGCCCAATAATTCCGCGGCTTTCCTTGTCACATCAATGGTGGGAGAAGACGTGGCGGGGATACGGTCATTGATTTTTAAAATCACAGAACGCTTGTTCCTGTCGTTGGTCACCTTCACCCAGGTGCCTAAAGGCAGCCATTTATGCGCAGCCGTGAGGGCATTACAATCAAATTTTTCGCCACTTGCCGTGTAGTTGCCTTGTAAAGCTTGGCCGTACCAAGTGGCTTTGCCATAGTGAACCCGCTTTTCCAAAGCCGATTGACCAAAAAGGGCCATTGCATTGAATAGCAAAAAGGCTGTGATGAAACTCTTGCACCACATATGATTTTTTGCGTTAAAGGGTTCCACAATCATGCCAAGAAATCCTAAAAATTTGTTATCAATTTAAAGGTTTGAAATTTTTTAAAAACAAGGGTTCGCAGAACTCCCTCCTGATGAGGTAACGCAGGATTAATGGGGTTTTTTAATTTTGGACTGAAAAATTAAAGCCATGCCTTTGCTGGGCTCCGTATTAAAACAGGCTTTGGCCATCAACGATTCTGTGCGCAAAGTGCGCATCAAATACAGCCCTGCACAAAAGCAAAAGCGGACCCTGATAAAATTGTTATCCAAGGCCCAGTACACCTCATTCGGAGTTTTTTATGGGTTTCGAAAGATTCTTATGGCGCCGGATCCGGTGCAGGAATTTCGAAGACGCGTCCCAATCTTCGACTACAACGAAATTTACAACCGTTGGTGGCACCGCACCCTCGAAGGCGCCGAAGACATTTGCTGGCCGGGCCGCATCCGGTATTTTGCCCTGAGCAGCGGCACCAGCGAAAGCGCTTCCAAACGCATACCCATCACCCGAGATCTTCTGCGTTCCAACACGCGTACCAGCATCCGTCAGTTGCTCACTCTGGCGGATTATGATCTTCCGGAAGAATTGTTTACAAAAGGCATATTGATGCTGGGAGGCAGCACCGACCTCATCCACAAAGGCCACTACTTTGAAGGCGATTTAAGCGGAATAAGTCAGGCTAAGATGCCAGGCTGGTTTCATCCCTATTACAAACCTGGAAAACTCATTGCGAAAGAAAGGGATTGGAATAAAAAAATAGAACAGGTGGTTCTGAAAGCCCGCCAGTGGGATATTGGTTTTATCGTGGGCGTGCCGGCATGGATTCAGATTACTTTGGAAAAAATCATTTCCCATTACGGGGTTCGCACCATCCATGACATTTGGCCCAATTTAAGTGTATATGTGCATGGGGGAGTCTCCTTTGAACCCTATAAAAATTCCTTCGAAAAACTTCTTGGCCGTCCCATTCAATATATTGAGACCTATCTGGCTTCCGAAGGTTTTATTGCCTATCAGTCCAGAAAACATGCCAAGGGCATGGAATTGGTATTAGATAACGGTCTTTTTCTCGAATTTATTCCCTTCAACGCCTCGAATTTCGATGAAGAAGGGCGCTTAAAACCTGATGCAGAAAGCCTTTGGATCCATCAGGTGAAGGAGGGCGAAGAATATGCCATCTTGCTCAGCACCAACGCTGGGGCCTGGCGATACCTCATCGGCGATACCATTCGCTTCGTGGATATCGCCCGTTCAGAAATTGTGATCACCGGCCGTACCAAACATTTTCTTAGCCTATGTGGAGAACACTTGAGTGTGGACAACATGAATACGGCCATCCGGAAAGTGGATGAAGAATTGGGCTTAAACATCCGCGAATTCACAGTGGCTGGAATAGCCGAGGGGTCGCTATTTGCACATAAATGGTATATAGGCCTTGAAAATCCCGCCGATCCTGAAGTGGTGAAGCGTCTTCTGGACCAACATCTCTGTGCTCTCAACGATGACTATGCCGTGGAACGTCGCCATGCTTTGCGTAATATTTATGTGGAATTGTTGCCTCCTCAGGTATTTTATGAATGGATGGAAAAATTAGGAAAAATCGGTTCCCAGAACAAATTTCCAAGGGTGCTTAAAGGAGAGCGCTTTCGCGATTGGGAACATTTTGTACAACAGCATATCTGCTCTTCAACCTCTTGAGCGCAGCCATTCTTCACGGCCTTTTCCTTGGAATGCTTTTGGCCATATTGATTGGCCCTGTTTTCTTTCTGCTGATTCATGTGAGCATGAAGGAAGGTTTTCGTTCTGCGATGTTGCTGGATGCGGGCATACTCCTCAGCGACATCTTATGTATTGTATTGTCGTATTTTGGAATTTCAACCCTACTCCAGGAAGAGAGCCACAAGCACTATTTTATGTTGGCAGGCGGCGCAGCACTCATCCTCATGGGAATCATTCGGATATGGAAGCGGGGCCGCCCAGATCCAGAAGAAGAAGCGGAAGAAAAAAAGGCCGAAGAACGTATTCTGACCCGTAAAACGCACCCCATGAGCCTGATGGCCCAAGGCTTTTTCTTTAACCTACTCAATCCGGCTACCCTGCTTTTTTGGCTCACCACCACCACAGCCGCAGTGGGCCTCTACAGGCATAACACCAGACTGGTATTTACCCAATTCGCGGCCACATTAGGAACAGTTTTTATCACCGATGTCTTGAAGGCCTATTTTGCTAAGCTGGCAGGCCGCTTAGTGACACCTTCGATCATGCGGACACTGAGTCTTGTGATTGGTCTGGGGTTCATGGTTTTTGGGGTCGTCATTATAGTTCGGGCATTCTTTGAAGAGCTATGACCTGGGCGGGCAATCTTCACGGCCACAGTTATTACTGCGATGGCATAGAAAGTCCGGAAGCCTACGTTCAGATGGCTTTGGCCAAAGGCCACCGTTTCATTGGTTTTTCCTCCCACATCCCGCTGGCCCACCACAGCAGCACGTGGAATATGGCGCCGGAAAAATTTTTTGACTACCTCAATGAAATTCACCAGCTAAAAAAGGATTACTCCGGCCTGATCAAGATATTTTGTGGCTTTGAGATGGACGATCCTTTCAGCCTCTATTCCTGTGCTGAATTGCGGGATGTGTATGAAGATTTTGTGGACTACACCGTGGGCTCCCTGCACTATGCCGGAACCCTCCCGGATGGCAGCCTCTGGGAGGTGGACGGCGCCACCGAAAAATTCATGAGAGGAGTGGATGCACTGTGTGATGGGTCTATTCGGAAAGCGGTGGAAGTGTATTTCTCGCGGCTCAGGGAGATGCTGATCCAATCCCGACCCACTGTGGCCGGTCATTTGGACAAAATTCTTATCCACGAACCCGTGCGGGAATTTCAAAAAGCAGAACCGGAATTTTTTGACCTTCTCATGGGCGACCTGTTGTCCGAGGTGGTCCGTTTAGGCATTGTGGTGGAAATCAACACACGAGGGCTCTACACAGGCCGCCACAACGATTATTACCCGTCCCGCAGACACTGGCTTTTTTTAAGGAAATACCAAATTCCCGTGGTGATTCATTCCGACTGCCATGCTCCGGAGGAGGTGGACCAACTCTGCCAGGAAGCTTGGGAGGAGGCCCTGGAACACGGGCTGAACGTCAAGACCCTGCCAACGTCTCTTGCTTGCCATATATCCGACGCGCCCGGGCCTTGTTAGGAAAACTTCGGCCCGCTGTGTTGGATATTTGCACCTTTTAATAACCATCCAGGAACATTATGGAGTACCGCCCTCAGGAAATAGAAAGCCGCTGGCAGAAATATTGGGAAGAACAAGGCATGTATTCCACGCAAGAAAAGCCCGGACAGCCCAAATTCTATGTTTTGGATATGTTTCCCTATCCATCGGGTGCCGGCCTCCACGTGGGGCATCCCTTGGGCTACATTGCCAGCGACATTATGGCCCGCTATTACCGCCACAAGGGTTTTTGCGTCCTGCATCCTATGGGATTTGACTCTTTTGGCTTGCCGGCCGAGCAGTATGCTATTCAAACGGGCCGGCATCCTTCAGAAACCACGCGGGAAAACATCGAGCGTTTCATTCGGCAACTTAAACTCCTGGGAATGTCGTATGACTGGGACCGCATGGTCATTACTAGCGATCCTTCTTACTACCGTTGGACTCAATGGCTCTTCATCCAACTGTTCAACCATTGGTATGACAGGCGCGCACAAAAAGCACGACCCATCAGCGACTTGGTGGAGATTTTTTCGCGTCAGGGCAACCAAGGCTATCACGAACAACTCCTCACAGGCAATGTGGAAGGCCTCGAACCGATATTTTCCGCTTCTGATTGGACCGGTTTTTCAGAGAAAACCCGTGCCAACATTTTAATGCATTACCGTCTGGCCTATCAGTCTTTTGCTTATGTGAACTGGTGCGAAGCCTTGGGGACCGTGCTGGCCAACGACGAAGTGAAGGATGGCGTCAGCGAGCGCGGCGGCTATCCTGTGGAACGTCGTTTGATGCGTCAGTGGTTTTTGCGCATCACGGAATATGCCGACCGCCTGCACAAGGATTTGGACGACGTGGACTGGTCGGATAGTATGAAAGAGATGCAACGCCACTGGATCGGTAAAAGCGAGGGACTCCTCCTGCGCTTTCCCATTCAGAATGGTCCCCACCAGGAGATCGAAGTGTTCACGACCCGACCTGATACTGTTTTTGGAGTTACATTTTTAACCCTGGCGCCAGAAAACGAACTATGGCGAAGAATAACCCCGGCATCTCACCGCCAAAATGTGGAAGAATATTGCGCCTCCGTTCTTCACAAAAGCGAGCGGGAACGTCAGGCCGATGTGCGTCATGTGAGCGGGGTGTTCACGGGGGCTTATGCCCGCCACCCTTTTTCCGGGGAGAATATACCTGTGTGGGTGAGCGAGTATGTCCTGGGAGGTTACGGAACAGGCGCCGTGATGGGTGTGCCTGCCCACGACAGTCGGGATTTTAGGTTTGCCCGTCATTTTAATCTCCCTGTGTTGCAAGTTGTGGTACCCCCCGGACAGACGACTGGGAGGGATTTATCGGAAGCCTATGAAGAAAAATCCGGTTACCTAGTTCAATCGGGTTTTATCAACGGTCTTTCCGTGGCGGAAGCCATGGAAGCCGTTATTCAAGAGGCTGAAGCCAAGGGAATTGGCCGCCGTCAGGTGAATTACCGGCTCCGCGACGCCAATTTTAGCCGTCAACGTTATTGGGGTGAACCTTTTCCCGTGGTGTATGACAGCCAAGGGATAGCCCACACCTTACCACCGGCTGAATTGCCCCTGGAGTTACCCCCTATGGAAGATTTCAGGCCTACCGGCAAACCCGAAAGTCCTTTGGCAAAGCTAAAAGATTGGGTGCATCCGGCCCCAGGAATCACGCGTGAAACCGACACCATGCCAGGCTTTGCAGGCAGCAGTTGGTATTTTTTCAGGTATATGGACCCTCACAACCCCCATGCTTTTGCCAGCCGCGAAGCCTTGGACTATTGGCAGCAAGTGGACCTCTATATCGGGGGGACGGAGCACGCCGTGGGACATTTGTTGTATGCCCGTTTTTTCACAAAATTTTTATATGACCTTGGCCTTGTGCCATGTCATGAACCATTTCGCAAACTTCTGAACCAGGGCATGATCCAAGGCCGGAGCAACTTTGTTTTCCGCCTGAAAGGTGAAAATACTTACGTTTCCAAAAATCTGGCTCCGCAATACGATACCGTCCGCCTGAATGTGGATATCCGATGTGTGAAGGACGACATTCTGGATGTGGAGGCTTTCCGGCGTTCCGTGCCCGACGCCGCTCATGCTCATTTTATTCTGGAAGGGGACCGATATGTGTGTGATTGGGAAATAGAAAAAATGTCGAAAAGCAAGCTGAATGTGGTCAATCCGGACGATGTGGTGGCCCAATACAGCGCCGATACTTTGAGGATGTACGAGATGTTTCTGGGACCCATAGATCAATCGAAGCCCTGGAGCACCAGCGGGATCGAAGGTGTCTTCAGGTTTCTGCGCCGCGTGGCCGCACTCACGGATTTAGTGGATTTCCAAAAAGCTGCCCCGGAGGATGCGGAATTACGGATACTCCATAAAACCATAAAAACGGTCACCAAAGACCTGGAAAATTTTTCCTTCAATACCTGTGTCAGCCACCTGATGATTGGTCAAAATGGATTCAGCGACCTCAAGTCGATCCATCCCGACACTTTAGCGCAATACGTGGTCTTGCTGTCGCCCTTTGCTCCCCACCTGGCTGAGGAAATCTGGCACTTTTTAGGCTGCGAAGGGTCCGTGACGCAGGCTTCATGGCCCCTGTACAAAGAAGAATTTACAAAAGAGGCCTCTATCATTTACCCCGTATCCTTTAACGGCAAAACGCGCTTCACACTGGAAGTGGCTGCCGACACCCAGCCTTCAGAACTGGAAACCAAGGCTCTCAACGACCCGCGTGCCCAACGCTGGCTCGAAGGCCGCCAACCTAAAAAAGTGATTGTCGTTCCAGGCCGTATCGTGAATATCGTGATGTAGTAGAAGGCGTTTTAGGGAGGATTTTAAAACTGGGACATAAACCCTGATGGGGCTTCCTTAAGGTTCCAAACTGGTTTGAAAATCTGAGGTTTTAAAATGAGCTCTTAATAAAACCCCAGGTCTGCAAATTTTTCAACCAACCTCTGAATCATTATCCAACACTTTTCTGAATAACCTCCCATTTTCCGGTTGGAGTTTTTCAGGAAATTCATGGAATGGGCGAACCAAGAAAGGCCCGTTAATTCTCTAGTTGACGATCACCCGTGTGCTGGAAATTCTTTCATTTCCGTGGGTGATGTCCACAAGGTACGTGCCTGAGGAGAGCGTATGCTGCACTGGAATCACATTTTTACCTCCGGAAACAGCCACTCGGGCCGTGATGACCTGCATGCCCGTCATATCATAAATATTCAGGGTAACAAAGGGATAACCCGGATTTTCAAATTCCACAAAAAACTGTTTGCCGGAGGGATTGGGAAATATTTTTAATTCGGCGGCAGAGGGACTTTCCAAACCCGCATTGGTCACCTGGATGTCGGCGCTCTGGATGGATGGACACGCACTGAATTGGCGCACCTTCACTGAATAGGTACCATTTTGAGTGGGGGTGTAGTTTTGACCTGTTGCGCCGGCGATAGGCGTCCCGTTCAAATACCATTCAAATTCCACCCCAGGCTCGGTTTGGAGCTCATTACCCACCAGAACCACCGCCGGCTGCCATTTGGTCATGTTGCTAAAGTTGATAAAGCAAGCATAGCGGATGCTGTCCGTGAAGGGATTTCTGTTTTGCTGAACGGAGTCCAGAAAGTCATTCCGCGCGCGTTCCATGGCTGAGGGCGGAAATTGAAAATGCCATTTTTTAATAATGTATTGATCTTGCCCGTAATTAATAGGGGTGGTAAGGCATTGCCCGATAGGATTTTTAAAGCCCCAATTTTGAGATGAGGAATTGTAGCATACCGCCATGTACATCATGGCACGGGCAGCCGATCCTTTGCCACCATCCCGCGGTTCAAACACCGTGTTGCCTTTGGCATCGGCGCCCAATTTGATTCCGGAGTATTGCACCACAGGGTTCAAGACCTCTCCCATGGGATAATTACAACGCACTTCATTCACATTCACCTGCTTCACCGGATACAGATTGTGCTGATCGTTATATTCTGGCTTTTCGGGGTTATCCGCAGGATAAGAGGGAAACCAGGAGTGTGGATAGGTGTGTTCGCGGCTCCAACCTGTGGCCGCAAAATCAAAAGGATCGTTATACAAAGCCACATCGTTGCTGTAAGAACACAAAACGGCTTTGGTGAACACATTGGGCCCTTGCACAACATAGGTGTCCCGGGCCGCAAACTTGTTGATCATTGTCACAGCATAATTGCTGTAAAAAATGCTTTGATGAGGATTGATGACGGAGGTGAGCTGGCTGATAAAATTGGGAGAATTCACATCCACGGAAGCATATTCATTAGCCGGCTGGAGAGTATTCGGGGTAGTTACCTGGCCGGTCAGTGGGGCATTGGTTTTGTAATTGGTGAAATTTCCGTTACCGTTGTAGGTGAATACGGAAAAATGGTAGGTTGTTCCGGCCACAATATCCAGGGGCACAAAACCCGTGCCTTTGCCTTTATACACCACTTTGGCCTGGCCAATGCTCTGACCCCTTTGGTATTCGACCCCATCCACCGGTGTTTCTGTTACAGGCGAACCGGTTTTGCGGAGCACCAGATAGCCTCCCAGAATATCCGGACCTGGACTGGCGGCGGTATAATTCACATTGTATCGAAAAGTTTTGACGTTGGTGAAAGAAAGATTGGTGGCCGAAGCCGTGGGCTCAGAGGCCAATGTCCCACCCACCCCGTACAATGTGAAAGTATAGGCCGGATCGGTGGCATCATTGGATTGTATTGTGACGGTGGCCAAACGGGTTCCGGTGCCGCTGGGGGTGAAATTAATGACCAGATTCTGAGTGTTTTGCGGCCCAATATTTAAGGGGAAGCCTGTGGGAGACACAATGGAAAATTCGGAGCTGTTCGGCCCTCCCAGAGTGATGGAAGAGATCGTGAGCGTCTGCACTGTGCCATAGTTTTGCATAACAAAAGTGACAGGCAACGTATTGCCCACGGAAGTCCCAAACGCATCGGACACTCCGCCATTAAAAACTTCCGTTCCGGCTGTACTGTTTTGATTCACTTTAAGTTCTGCCGTGGTCACGATGGGAAGTGCCACAGAAATTTCATCCAGATTGACGTTTCCGCCCCCGGTGGCATTATTCCCGCTGATTTTATTTTCGAGCCAGAAGCGTATATAGCGCGTCAGGGGATTGGCCGGTGTGGCGGTGAGCGTGGTGCAGGCCTGATGAGGAATGGAGCCGGGACCTTGGAAAGTGCTGATGGTCACCCAGTTGGTGCCGTTCACAGATTCCTGCACCCTGAAGGTGCCGTCCCAAACAGGCGCCGTTCCCACCATCCCACGAAGCGAAAAGGTGATCGGGCCGGGTTGGGAGCCAAATTCCACCATGACCCACTCCCCACTGGCATCCAGGCGCAGAGAGCCGGACCCTGCACAGGCCGAGGAGGAGGCGTAAAAAGGATTGCTGCCCAAGTTCAGTGTCCATCCGGCCGGAGTGGAGCCTTCGCAGCCCCAGGAGGTGGGCACGGGCGCCTGCTGAGCGTTCAGCATTTGACCAGCCAGGAACGCGGAAAAGGTGAAAAAAATAGAGGACTTCATATTCTAAATTTAAGATAGACTAAATTATTTTATTTTTTAAAAGCTACGATTTTGAATGAGGACTTCTGAACATTTCTCAGCTCCATCTTGCCATCTTTTAAGATTAAAGTAAAACGGCGATCCTTTAAGATTCCGTTTGTATTAGAATTGGGAGCTGTGGTGGTGGAAAGAAACTGGGTGATGGACAACTCGTCGCGTTTGAGATCGTAAATAAAGGTGTCGGAGGGTGCGGAATACAGATTCCAGTTTTTTTCGATTGTGTACACACAACGGCAACTGGCGGTGTAAGCCTTTTTGCAAGGAAGAAATTTAAAAAAATGCCGGGTGCTGTCATTCACACCAATATGTGCTGAAGGAGCTTCTGAAATGCTCTCCCATTCCCAGGTACCTTCTAAGCTCCGCACAGTGGCATTTTCTTTTGCACAAGAGAACAGCATCACCACGGCTAAAAAAACCGTCACAAAGTAAGGCATGTTGGCTTTAATCATTGAAAAGTGATTTGAAAACCCACATTCCACCTGAAGCCCAATCCAAAATATACTGTCGCTGAATTTGCATTGAACTGGGCCGGGGCCATCCCATTGTTGGTGGCGTCGGTTATGAAAATATTGTTGGTGATGTTATAAAAATTCGTACGCAAGTCCAGGCGCAGGCGTTTTCCTGCCTTAAACCCATAGCCGGCGTAGAGATCCAGAAACCAGTAGTCAGGCATACGCCACGATTGGCGCCTTTCGTTATCGTAGAGAATGTTGCCGTTGGCATCGGTTTCCTTTGTCAATTCATTGGCTGTGAAGTTAGACCAGTTGCGGGAAAAGAAATTAAAACGGGGTTGAATGTACATACCCTTAATGGGCATGAAGCGCACGCTGGCGGCATAGGTATGCTGGGCGGCATCTCCCACGCGCACACCCGTGGGATCAAACACCCGCTCCACCACGTCGTTGGTTTGTTCGGAGGTGGCTGTGGCCACAGCGCGGGAAGCATACACCCAATCGCCAAGGGACACCATCCCTTCAAAGTTCAGTTGAGGAATGATTTTGTAAATAAAATCCAGTTCCAGACCCATGTGCCTCTGACGCAAACCCGTGGCATTGGCTGGAAGGCTCACCCCGTCCACAGTAATACTAGTGGGGGTGGGACGATTGAGCCACAGGGTGTAATACATGTTCAGATTGGCGGCAAATTTGGGATAGGCCATAGTGTAGCCCCATTCCGCGGAAACTATGTTTTCATTTTTGGAATTAAGGACCTTGCGGTTATCGGCCCGGATAATAAAATCCATATAAGGAGCCCGGCTGAAAGTGCCAACATTCACAAAAACATTGTGGCTGCGGTCCAGGTTGTAATTAAAGCCTCCCTTCAGAGTGTAGCCTAAACGGGATACAAAATCGCTCTGATTGATGCGCGTTTCCGGCGAGCTGTTGGTGATGGTTTTGCCATCCACATTCAGAGTGTCGCCGTATTTCACAAGAAAAACTTCACCCGATTCGGCCACGTACTGCCTTGGAAGAAAATGATCCCATTGCTTGTAGCCGGTGTAGGCCATGCTGGCGTTGAGGAAAGCGCTGTATTTCTCTTTTTTCACTTCAGCGGTCACGAAAGCCCCTCCCCAGAAGATATTGCGCGTTTTATCCTGGCGCAGTTTGTCCCCTTTAAAAAGTACCCGCTCCGGCAGATTGTTGTTGTCCCCGTTGCGGATCAGGTCGCCTCCCAGCAAATCATGCACACGGCTGAATACGCGCCCCCTGTAGAATCTGAAGTCCAGACCACCGTTCAGCGAAAGCCACTCGAGGATTTTTTTATCCAGCGTTCCTAAAAAACCATACCATTGGTGTTGGTTGTAATCTTTACGGATAAATTCCGTGGAACGGGATTTTCCAAAATAAGGGGCCAAGATTCCCGTCGTATTGGTGATAATATTGTTTTTGTTGGCGTCGTAGTAAGCCTGAAAATTCATTTGGCCGCTGGAATCCACCGGAATGGCCCCGCTGGTGTTTACGGGAAAGGTGGTGCCTCCTCCAATGCCCAGGGAAGCATACCCTATGAGCGACAAATAGGTGGTGTTGTTGATTTCAACGAAATCCCGCAAGCTGATGACGGGTTTGAAATATTGATTTACTGAAGAATTGATAATCTCTTCGCGGGCTCCGGGTCCGCCTTCGTCGGCCCGGGTGCGCCTGAGCCGGCCCCAGCTCGGATTATATCGAATGCCTTTGTTGGTGATGAGGCTGTTTACGTTAGAACTTACCACGATACCCAGTTCCCGCGCCAGTTCGGTGTCATAGTTGATGATGCCGCTGAAGCGCGAAGCCAGCCTGAAATCGCGCTGGGCGCTGGTTTGGGGGGCGCCAAAAGCGTTCAGGGTGATCTGGTGTTTTCCGGCCAGCTTATCCAGTCGCACATAATAGGCATGCATGCGGCTCCACAAATTGTCCACCCAACCTTGGTTGTAGCGGAAAGTGTACCCGCCCTGCAGACTCCAGTTGCCTTTCAGAAGGCCGCTGGCCCAGACGAGCGTAGAGTTAAAATTTAATCTGTTGCCCACTTCCTGGCGAAATCCGAAAAAAGGCTTTTTCTGCAAGGTGGAGGTCATCACATTGATAGTGCCCCCCACGGCCGGAATAGCCAGTTTGGATGCGCCCAGGCCCCGCTGCACCTGGATGGTCTGCGTGTTATTCCCAAGGCCAAACCAGTTGGTCCAATACACGCGGCCATTGTGCATATCATTCATGGGAATTCCGTCGATAAGTACCAGCACGTTCTGCTGACTGAACCCCCGGATGGAAACACGTGCGGCTCCATCCCCCCCACTGCCTGTGGTGGCATAGACCCCGGGTGTAGCGTTGAGGAGCATTGGCAAGTCTTGCGTACCCGCTTGTTCAGCGATGCGCTCCGCGGATATGTTGGAGTATGCCACGGGTGTTTCCCTGGGACGGGCAATGTCACTCACCACCTCCACTTCTGTTAACGTATTGCTTTCGAGTTCGAAGGTGAAATTCTGGGCATTATCCTTCACCGTCACTTGCAGGCTCTGGGGTTTGTAACCAATATAACTCACGGTGAGGGTGTAGGTGCCGTTCGGAAGTTTTAGGGTAAAATTTCCATATATGTCCGTGGCCACGCCTTTCTGGGGCTCATACAGCACGTTGGCCCCAATCAAAGGCAATCTGTTGCCTTTATCTATCACCAGGCCGCTGACCGATCCCTTTTGAGCAGACAAATAACTTAAAGGGAAAGAAAGCCAAACCCCTAGATAAATAACCCTCCGTGGCAGCGTTTTCATAAGAGAGTAAAATCCCTAAAAAATCTTCCGAAAACCACTGGAATCAGCGGACGTGTATCAGGCGAGAAAAAAGACTTTGGCCGTTCTGAAGGTGTATTTCAACGAGCAGAACACCTAGAGGAAGCCCTTCTAATGAAAGCTGAGTTTCATGCGTTTGAATGTAAAAATGGCGCAATGTGCGACCGGTTGGATCCAAAAGACGCACATGCACCATGGGCTCTGAAGCTCTTAGATTCAGAAAACTACTGGCCGGACTGGGATACAAAGACACTGTACTGCCTTCCACCTCCTCCGTGCTCCAATAACTGGTGCAAGTGCAGGTATGGCTTCCAAGGGTGGAAATGTAATCCGCAGCAGGTAAGCTGTCCCATTCTGTAGCCGGATTAAATTTTCCGGGCTCTTCATACGCTGGGAA
>JANWWP010000020.1 GCA_025055575.1 Flavobacteriales bacterium
AAGCTATGTTGGCCTCAATTTGTGGACCATCCGACACACCTGTGGGATAAAGCCCCACCAGCAGCGTTTCCTCATCCAGCAGCTTCATATGCATATCAATGTGGTGGATGCCATCATAAGGCAGCACTTCCATATCCACAAGCCGGGTGATGCCCATAAAAGATTGCAGAATTTGTTTCACCTGCTGCGTGTTTTTCACCGACACGCCAAAGGAATTACCCGGACCATTATCCTCTAAAAACAGTCTTGACGAAAAGCCCGTGCCGCGGCCATCGCTCATCCAATTTCCACCGGTGTACACAAGATCGCTGGGAGCTGCCGATGTTTCATACAAAGGCAGGTTGAAATAGGCGGCATCGGCCACAGGCATGGCATCATCCTGAGGGCGAGGCCGGTTGTAGATCCAGTCCACGAGGAACAAACTGTCCACATCATTGCGATAAACGTTGTTGGGTCCGTAATCCCGAATCCAAATCGAGTTGAACGGGACTTGAAGGAAGCGGACGTTCCCCAAGGGTATGTTCTGGCCTGTAAGGTAATTTTTCACCTGGTTGCTGTCGGAACAGTGGATGAGCACACGGGCATGCTGCCGCGCTGTGGATACAATTTCCGCTAAAATGGAAGGAAAGCCCGTCCAGGTGATCAACAGCGCCTCCACCTCTTCCCACTCCGCCATGCTCCGAATCGAACCTCCTGGAGGTGCGGTGATTCCGATTCGAGGCTGACCCAAATAGGCCTTATAGTCCGTAAAATTTAAATGCTCTCCAGGCGCCATGCCTTGTGGCAAAATCTGCAACTCTTGGCTCTGGCTCCAGGCAGAACCGGATATGCCAAAAAACATCCCTGTCAGGATAAAATGCAATTGGATCGGAAGGCGAGAGCGCATGGGAACGATGGGTTACGGACAAATGTAACGAAAAATAATGAGTTCATTATTAAATCACGAACCCGCCTATAAGGCGGGTCCGCGATAGTATCTGTCCCCCGGTAAACCGGGCATATAGTGTGAAGTCACCCCCGTAAGGACTTTGTTTTCTATTTTTCTACATACACATGCACATTATTATTCACAACAATTTGATATCGACCTGACTTTAAAGACGTCATATTTAAAACCACGTAGGGATTCTCAAACCGATAGGTGTACATCCATGAAGAGATTGGTTTTCCATCTTTCAGAACTTGGAGGCTTGAAAAGATATCCTCTCCCAGGAAAATTTTCAATTCCCCGGATTCCGAATTCCCGACTGTTCCCGTAAAGTGAACACCCTTAACGGCTTCTATGACCTCCTGTTCGTAAAGTTCCTCGGCGTGGTGGCTGGCCAAATGCACGACGGAAAGGGTGAGCATTTGAGCCCGGGCCGATACACTATACATGCATACAGTGAGAACCAGAAGAGAAACGGAACAGAAATTTGTTTTAAGCATTTTTTGAGGTTTGATGATGCAAATGTCTTCTAAACTTCACCTGCCCAACTTGGTGAAAGTCCGCAATCTGCAGAGGGAAATCCGGTGATATTATCGTAATATCCCTTAGAATGTATCGTACTTCTACGAAATTATTTAGTAAAAACCTGTTATTTTTCATGAAAACAAAAGGTTATTGATGTGATAATCAAAGGATTAATTCCAATTGTGGTTTTTTTTGAAAAAGCTTTCAAAACCTGGAACCTGTACTTTTGATGACATAATTTTTCTACCCATGGAAACTCCCAATCAAAATCCTCCGGAAAATGTAGCTGCCCACATTATCAGCCCAGAAGAAAGAGCTTCAAGAATCACAGCATTTCAAAGGCTCATTTTTTCAGAAAATATCCCTGAAAACCTCCGAAGCGCCTTTTTATCAGAGGGGGTTCCTCTGAGGCATTTTCACATTTCAAAAGACATTCTGGCATTTATAATTCAGCTGGAAAATGTGGAATCCATAGCTTTTGAACTGGGCCTGGATATTTCTGGCGACCCGTCCAGGCCCGGTGTGGATTTAATTATTTCGGGTCTGGACGATCAGGGACGTGTGGTTACTGCCTTTTTTGACAAATTGAAAAGATGTCCGCCTCATTGCAACAGATAATTTAAAATCCGAAATTGAACTGGCTCAAGGTCATCGAATTTCTTTTGCCGGGGGCTGCTGGTGTGGCATTCTCCACTGCGCTCGCAGCCCTTTGGTCATTACGCCAAAAAGTGGCTGGCCGGGAATTTTGGATTTTAGTTTTTATTGTCATCAGTAGCGGCACGGACATTTTAAATCTCTATTTTTTTTTTAGAAAATGGCATAACATTCATATCATAAACTTTTATTGCCTTGTCGAGCCTCTCCTGTTTTTTTTGATTTGGGTGGGTCGGCCTTTCCAAAGTCATAACCGACGCCGGCTGGGATATTTTTTCATCGTCTATCTGGCTTATTTGCTCATGTGGATGTACGAATCCAGCATAGAGAGTGATAAATATGTGGCTTTTTCTGCGTATATTTATCTTTTATTCTTTTCTTTTGTTTTTGTGAATGCCCTGGCCGACACCATCATTCACAGTAAAATAGAAAAAAACCGTTCGGCTGATTTTTATTTTTTCCTGGGGATTTTATTGTACCTTACATTTGACATCATCATGGGTGTATTCGATAATATTTACGAGCATTTCAGCCCTGAATTCTTCAAAATAACAGGATGGATTAAGGAATTGAATATGTTGGCGGTGTATGGGTTGTACATATTTTCTTCCCTATGGAGAATTTTGAAAAAGACATCCTGATTGCCTTAGGTCTCATTCTGCTTTTTGTGGTGAGTATGGTGTATTTTTTTGTACGGCGCATCACTGTGGAACATCGTAAGCTCATGGCTTTGCAACAGGAAATGCTGCGCCATGAAGTACAAAGCCGGGAAGTGGAGCGCAAAAAAATCGGGGAGGACCTGCACGATGATTTAGGGCCGACACTCTCTTATGCGCGCATGATTCTGAGTCAGATACTTCCAACCGATGAAGATCAGAAAGGTCTGCATCAGAAGGTGGATGAGGCCCTGCAGGAAAGCCTGACCGCCGTGCGGACCATCAGCTTTGGCCTGGTGCCACCCGACTTCGAAAACAAATCCCTGAACCAGGCCATCAATACTTTGTGCGAACGCCTGGCGCTTCCAAAAAACATCGTCTGGCTGGCTGAAATTAACGAAAAAGCCAACGAACTGCCCACCGAAAAAAGACTACACGTTTACCGCATCATCCAGGAATTGGTGCATAATTCCGTTCGGCACAGCGGCTGCTCCAAAATTGATATTCGGCTCTCCTACACTTCCGATAACCACTTTGAATTAGATTATCGTGATGATGGACGTGGTCTTAGCCCAGCTGGCAAGGGATCCGGTATCGGACTGAACAACATCCGCAACCGGGCCAGCCTGCTGGAAGGCGTTATTCACACCACCCAACCGGAAAAAGGTTACCAATTTTTACTTAATTTTCCGAATTTTTAATGGAAAAAGAAATCCGCGTGCTCATAGTCGATGATCATCCCTTGATGCGGGATGGCTTATCTACGATGCTGCGCCAGATTCCCCAGGTGCTGGAAGTGGGCCGTGCCGAAAATGGACAGGAGGCTGTGCGGATGGCCCTCGGGCTCCAACCGGATGTGGTGCTTATGGACATAAAAATGCCCGAAATGAATGGAGTGCAGGCCGCCCGAGAAATTTTGAAACACCGCGAAAATGTGGGCATCATAGCCATTTCCATGTACGATGATGAAGAAACCGTGGCCGAAATGTTTTATACCGGTATTCGGGGTTATTTGCTCAAAAGCACCACCGGCCAGGAGCTCAGGGATGCCATCCTGGCCGTGGCCAGCGGAGAAGAATATTTTTGTCCGGAAGCTTCCATCGTTTTGCTGCGCCGGCTTTCCAGAAAAAATAAAAACATCCAGCGCGAACTAGATAACGGACTTTTCAATTTGCGCGAATTAGAAATCATCCGAATGATTTGCAACCAAAAAACATCCCGCGAAATAGCCGATATTATTTGTCTCAGTGAACGCACGGTGGAAAGCCTGCGTCTCCGCATCATGCAAAAAATGGGGGTCCGAAATATAGCGGGTATTGTGGTGTACGCTCTAAAAAGAGGTTTGGTGGATTTGGGAGAGGTGGAGTTGTAGATACTTCTTTTTTTCCAATTCCTTCATATTTTAATTTCAATAAAGGATGAGTCACATTTACCAACAATCACAAAAAATTATTTCGAACACTTTTCATACGGCTTTTCTTTAATTAGGAATTAAATTTTAAATAATTTTTTCCGAAAGACAAGCATCATAATGAGGCTTTTAAAAAAAGTATTCCGAGACGGATTTTGACGTGAAATAATTTTCGGAAATCGAGAAACTGACTGTTGTTCTATTAATCTTCCTCGTCAGATGATCCGGGAATATTGTTATCTTTATATATAACATTAGGATTGTCACGATTGTTTCCGGACCTGATCTCTGTATGACGAATTTCACCTCCGGTGGTTCCTGTTTCTTTTCCAAAATATATTACAACCAATGAAAATAATAATACCAAAGAGGCCATGGCGCCAGAGTAGGTTTTTTGCTTCAAACTAACCCACAGCGCCAAACAAGAAATACCTCCTAAAATGTAACATAAAATGGCGAACAAATTTGCGGTTTCTTCGTGTTTTTCAATATAATCTTCGCTGATTCCTTCCAAATTTTCCACCACCTCTTCGGCTTCTTCGCCGCTTGTTACTGCAGCTAAGGAAGCCGCGGCAGCTAAAATGAAAAGTACAAATGCAGTGCGCTTTAAAACCTCTGATTTAAATAAAAAACCGGACAGAAGAACGCACGCTCCGACCATGGGAAGCAGGATAGGAAGATGATTGACAAGCAAATGAAAATGGGCGCTATTCACAAAAATAAATTTTTGAATGTCTTACATGATATTTTTAATTAAAATGGAAATTCCCATACCCAAAATTAATATCAAAACAATCCGTCTAAACCGCTCCTGAGAAAAAACAGATAAAATTTTTTTACCAAAAAAAGTGCCGGAAACACTCACCAAAAAAAGAAAAGGTATTAAATACAAATCATCCTTATGAACATAACCATTTAAGGAATATACAACCGATCTGCTTAAATCAATGGCCAGGTCAATGATCGCGGAGGTTGCGATGAAAACCTCCATCCGAAGTCCAAAGGCCGCTAAAACTAAGCCTCGAATGGCGCCGCCGGTACCAATCAATCCAGCAATCAAGCCAGAGAAAATGCCTCCAGATATGGCATGTGCCAAAGTAGGTTTCAAGGTCAAATTCTTAAATACAAGAAAAATAGAACTGGCAACTATCAGAAAAACCGCCAGCAAAAATTCCAGGATTTTATTATCCAGAATCCTGGTGAGAAAAGCGCCCACCATGACAAAAACAACAGCAGGAATACCTAATGTCAATATTATTTTTTTATCAAATCCTTTCCTAAAAAAAAGGATTTTCGTGATATTGCTGGATACGTGAAACAGGGCCGTAATTCCTAACACAGAATGAAAGTCCAAAAAGTAACTCGCAATGGGAACAAAAAACATAGACGAGCCGAAGCCCCCGAGCGTTCCCAGAATTTCAGTTAAAAACGCTAGAAAAATGAAGATAAATAAGTTTTCCGAACTCAATTTTAAGAGAATTTATTTAGTTCATCAAGTAAATCCGTCAAAAATTATTTTAAAAATAATTATGGATTAAAAATTTCAAGAGGATTTTAATTTAAATCTTAATATTTTTTTCTTTATAATTTAACCGAATTATTTTTGAGAAAACATCGCAAAAATGGGAATTTTTAGTGAGAGTAAAAAACTTTTAATATATTTTGATGGGTATAAAAAAATCCCGAAGTCTGCTATTTTTTAATTTAAGTTATTAAAAAATTGCGGTTTTATTTTTAATTCCCTCGAACTTTTCCTTCCGTTACAATATGACGAAGAGCCAGCCTCTGGAAAATTCGTAAATTTGGAAAGCCGTCATGAAAAAATTTTTTCTCCTGATCCCAATATTTCTGCTTCTCGTAGCTGCGGAAGTGACGTGGAAAAGACCTTTGGCGCACCGCCTGTCAGCCCGCGATGTGCGGCTGCATGCGCTCATTGCCAAGCACATGCTTCTGGCTCCACCGATTGATTCCGGCGAGTATTTTCTGGCCTCCTCCAGCTGCAAGGGCTGCCATGGCTACGATCCAGCCGGTGTTGCCAGTGTGGATCTGCAAGGCCACGATGTCAATCTGGTGGACGACTGGCAGGCCACCATGATGGCGCTGGCTGCTTACGACCCAGTGTGGCGGGCCAAAGTGCGACAGGAAATTCTGACCAATCCCGGCCATGCGGTGGAATTACAGACATTTTGCGCGTCCTGTCATGCGCCCATGGGCCGCTACAACGCAAAATTCAAAGGCATTCACACCTACACTTTGGACGACCTGTACCAGGATACTCTGGGGCTGGGAGGCATAGGCTGCCTGGCTTGCCATGCCATTAAGGACGAAGGGTTAGGGGCCCTCTTCAGTGGAAACATTCCCTATGATTCCACCCACAAAGCCTACGGCCCTTTTGCCGGACCGGTGCTGGGGCCTATGCAGCTCTATGAAGGCTTTAATCCAGTGTATGGCCCCCACATGAGCGAAAGCGCTTCCTGCTCGCCCTGCCACACCCTGGTGACCCACACCGCTGACCTGAACGGCCAGGCCACCGGACAACGCTTCGTGGAACAGGCCACCTACCACGAATGGTTGAACTCAAAATTCCCGGGCGAAGGCACCCAATGCCAATCCTGCCATATGCCTAAAATTGAGGATCCTGTCAAACTGGCGGTGGGATATCTTTCCATTCCGGGCCGATCGCCTTTTAATCTGCATAAATTCTCGGGAGCCAATGCCTTCATGGTGGGGCTGATGAAGCAATATAAAAACCAGTTGGGCATCCATGTGGCTGATATCCGCTTTGATGAAACCCTGGCCGACATTCTGGAAACACTAAAAAAGAAATCGGCCAAACTCAGCGTGAATCCGGCTTTTCTTCTTGGCAACACAGTGGGCTTCGATGTAGAAGTGGAAAATCTGGCCGGCCACAAACTTCCCAGCGGATATCCCGCGCGCCGCCTGATACTTGAACTTGAGCTCCGCGATGCCCTCACGGGCCAGACGCTGTTTCACTCAGGAAAAGTCGGTTCCGACGGGGAGGTGGCAAACCTGGGAGGCCCCTGGCAACCCCATCACGATGTGATTACCCAGCCCCAGCAGGCACAAGTGTATGAATTGGTGATGGCAGATGTGAATGGCAACCGCACTACGGTGCTTGAAAGGGCCGCCTCCGCATTAAAAGACAATCGGCTGCCACCCAAAGGTTTCCTCCAAAGCCATACGGTGTACGACACCGTGAAAGTGGTGGGCGTGCCGCCTCAAGACGGGGATTTCAACGTGAAAGCCGGTCAGGAAGGCTCCGGAACGGATGTGGTGCACTATCAGATTCAAATTCCCGATGGGATCTCGCTTATTTCGGTATTTGCCAGGCTACACTACCAGCCGCTGCCTCCCTCCTGGATGGATGAAATGTTTGCCTGGGATGCCCCAGAAATCAATGCCTGGAAAGCTATGTATCAAGCCGCCGATAAAACGCCCATTGTGATAGCTGCCGACTCCCTTCTGAATGTGCCGACTTATTGGGGAAATACCGCACAGGATGAAACCGCCTTTATCCTTTTCCCCAATCCTGTGACCGAGGGTCGCATCCGTCTTCCAGAAAATCTTCAAATCAAAGAAGTTCGGCTTTTGGACAGCCGGGGCCGGCTTCTCAGAAGCTGGTCGCACAACGCATTAATTCAACAAAGCCATCTCACAGTGCCCACCACGCCCGGCACATACTTCCTACAGATTGAACTCGGCACGGGTACTTTTGTGCGCAAGTTTATTGTGCCCTGATCATGTATTTTAAAAAGGTGGTTTTATTGGGCTCTGGAGAATTGGGTAAGGAGCTGGTAATAGCCCTAAAAAGGCTGGGGTGTGAGGTGGTGGCCGTGGACTCCTATTCTGGGGCGCCAGCTATGCAGGTGGCCGACACAGCGTGGGTGGCGGATATGCTGGACGGCACCCAACTCAAACAAATTGTGCGCCGTGAAAATCCAGATTATGTGGTGCCGGAAATTGAAGCCATTCGCACGGAGGCCTTGGAAGAATTGGAGAAGGACGGATTTAAAATTGTGCCTTCTGCTCGGGCGGTGCGCTTTACCATGAACCGCCGGGCTATTCGGGACCTGGCCGCGAAAGAACTGGGCCTGAGGACCGCCCGCTTCCGCTATGCCACTTCGCCAGAGGCTCTGTTATCCGGAGCAGAAGAATTGGGTTACCCTTGTGTGGTGAAGCCTTTGATGTCGTCCAGCGGCAAAGGACAGTCGGTGCTGCGCAAAGCAGAGGATGTAAGCACAGCGTGGCAGTATGCTATGGAAGGCAGCCGCGGCGACCTCAAAGAAGTGATCGTGGAGGAATTTATTGATTTCGACTATGAGATCACCTTGCTCACGGTGACCACCGGACAAGGGGTGCATTTTTGCCCGCCCATCGGCCACCGGCAGGAGCAAGGCGATTACCGCGAAAGCTGGCAGCCGCGACGCATGCCGCCAGAAGCCCTTCAAAAGGCTCAAGACATGGCGCGCCACATTACTTCGGCCCTCGGCGGGTATGGCATCTGGGGGGTGGAATTTTTTGTGGCGGGAACGGAAGTGTGGTTTTCAGAGCTTTCACCCCGCCCCCATGACACGGGGATGGTAACGCTGGCAGGCACCCAAAATTTGAATGAATTTGAACTACATGCCCGCGCCTTTTTAGGTCTACCCATTCCTGACATCACTCTCGAACGTTCCGGCTGCTCAGTGGCTCTACTGGCCCAGCGCCATGCCACCCGGTTCCAATATTCCGGTTTGGAGGACATCCTCAAAACCCCCGGGGCCGATATCCGAATATTCGGGAAGCCTGTAACCCGCCCCAACCGGCGCATGGGTGTTCTGCTCCTCAGCGGTCCTAAGACGGAAGATGGATTTCTCTTGGTGGAGCCTGCTCTCCAACTGTCCGAAAAATTTGTGATTCAATATCTGCCCGAAAACAATGAAAATAATGCTAATACATAATTTTTTCAACCTTATTACAACTCAAAACATTTAGTTTATGGCAGCCACTCCCACATACCGCATTCCTTTAGGCTTTCCGGCCCCCGATTTTTATTTGCCGGAACCCCGCACCGGCGCTTTCCTTCGCTTTCAGGATGTGCGCGGAGACCGCGGGACAGTCGTGGTATTCATGTGCAACCACTGTCCTTATGTTCTGCATATTTTGGATGCACTTCTTGAAACAGCCGCTTTGTTTAAAGGCCAAGGCATAGGATTTGTGGGCATCAGCAGCAACGATGTAACCGGCTATCCGGAGGATGCGCCCGAAAAAATGGCCGCACTGGCGACAGCTAAAAATTTCCCTTTCCCTTACCTGTACGATGAAAGCCAGGCCGTTGCCAAGGCTTACTTTGCCGCATGCACCCCCGATTTCAGTGTGTTTGACGCCCGGAATTTCTGCGTGTACCGGGGTCAGTTTGATAGCTCCAGGCCTAAGAACGACATTCCGGTTACCGGCGCCGATTTAAAAGCTGTTCTCAATGCACTGATTGAAGGCAAACCTGTGCCGGCAGAACAGGCGCCATCCATCGGATGCAACATCAAATGGAAACCCGGTAGCGAACCGTATTATTTCTGACCCAGGAAAGAGGCTGGCAAAGGCTTCTGGAGGGCCTCCAAAAAGCGCCAAATAAATTCAAACAGACGGGGACAATTGTGCATGGGCAGGCGCTCAGCTGTATCCAGCACATCATGATAGGCGATGCCTTCGCCCTGAGCAAATAAAAATACCGCAGGCACACCGTGAATTGTGAAGGGATAATGATCGCTGTTGGGGGCATTATCCCTGTGTTGGATGCTCGCCAGACCGGCAAATTGCCTGTTGAGACTGTCCGCCAGAAGGGCCAGTGCAGGAAAAGCTTTACCATTGACAAAGGTGACCCCTTTATCCCCACCGCCCATCAAATCCAAGTTCAATAAAAAACGTATGGAGGAGAGTGTGCCGGGATAGGTTTTTACAAATTCCTGGGAACCCACCAATCCCAGCTCCTCTGCGCCAAACCCAACAAAAAGTACGCTATACCGTGGGGTATCCAAAAAAGTTGCGAAAGCTTTGGCCAGAGCCATCATCATGGCGGTTCCTGAAGCGTTATCATTGGCGCCGGCATACAGGGCCTCCGAACCCATCCGGCCCAAATGGTCCAGATGGGCGGTGACGACCAGAAAGGTATCCGCAATCCGGCCGGGCTTGTAGCCCATGGCATTATAGCACACCAGCGAAGGCTCGAATTTGGCGTTGACCTGAAGGGTCACCCATCGAGGAATGGGAGTAATTTTATCGCGAGCTCTTGGATGAATTGTGAAAACGCAATTTTTTGAAGGGGAGGAAGCAGGATACCATGGCAGATGTTTTGCCGAAATCCGAATAACCGGAATACCCGCAGCCACATAATGATTTTCCAGTTTTTCGAGATGCCGTTTGAGGGAATCCTGTCCTACGGCAGCATAATCGAGGAAAACGACATCCCGGCCTGGACGCAACTTGCCCAAAGTCTTTCCAGGCTGCAGAAGACGCACCCGAAAGGTACCCCGGATGCCCGGGCACTCCGGTTGAACATGGAA
>JANWWP010000039.1 GCA_025055575.1 Flavobacteriales bacterium
ATTAATCCGGCATACATCCACACCTTCTTCCAACATTTTTCCTAAAATCTCAGGCGAAGATGAACCCGGACCGATAGTGGCCACCAATTTTGTAAACGTTCCGCGATGCATGAAGTAAGAATTTACGAGATGTTATTAACGCACTAAAAGTTCTCTGTGTTCGCGTTCATCCAGGAGAATATCTCGCACAAATTCTACAGCCGGGCATTGCCTGACGCGCTCGGCCAAATCCAGGCGATCGCCGGTGGTAAGATCTCCAAAAACAACCAGAATATAATCCAGAGGTCCATATTTTTCCGTAAGAAAATGTCCCTCGCATTTGTTGCTAACCAGGCGAAAAAAACGGAAAAATTCGGCCTGGTCATATTCATATCGGATAAATTCCAGAAAAGTTCGAAGTTTTCTGTGGTAAAAAGTAAAGCTTTCGGTCATGGTAAGGCGCGTGTGGAGGGTTTTATCCAAATGGAAGGCGAAGGTATATTCCGGGAGAGAAGACACGAGTCCCAGAAGCAAAGGCATTTCGTCGAGCGATAAGTCCAGGTGATAGCGTTGTTTCACAATATAAAATTAACGGCTTGGGATGAAGCCGACATCACCTCTGCGTAAAGACCAGAATAAATCAACCGGGGAAAAGAAAGGAACTGCGCTTTAGCACATATTGCCCCCAGATTTTGTAGCCCACCGTGAACGAAAATACTTGCATACGGGCTTCCATATTTCGAAGTCGGGAATGCATACCATAGCTGTATTGCAGATCCACGACAAAACGGTTGAAGTCCACGCCCATCTTTCCTAAAACTGCCACATCCGTGGTGTAAAAGTCCTGCCGGTGGAGGTCGAAAGGATTGTTTCGCAGACCCGTCATCCAGGAAAAAGCCCCGCCCATTCCAATACGAACATTCAGGTCTTCCTGCTGATACACTTTAAGCGCAGCTGTTACAGGGAAATGAAGGTATCGCACAGAAAGCCGGCCTTTCAGGGAGGGTTCTTCACCTTCTTGAAGCGGTCTCAGGCGATCTGCGCCGGCGGTCATTTCAGACACAGTGATATATTGAGGGGCCATTTCAGCGAAAGCCCGGCCTCCGGCCCTGACAAAAAAGCCCACCATCCAACCGGGCGCGGCGCTACGCCGTGCGCAATCGGCGCTGATGGCCGTTACAGAGCGGTTGACCCCCACCAGCGGCCCGCCTTCTATCTGGGCCTTCGTGGCGAGCTGATACCCCAACGCGGTCAGGATGAACAAATAGACTTTGCGCCAGTGCACTCTATCGCAAAGAAAAGAAAATAATCTCATTCTTAGGAAAGCGATTTATTAATCAAAACCCAATAAGAAGAATCCTGGGAAAATTCTAATAAGGATAAGAAATTGTTAGGGCCTGATAAAGCTCCCTGTCCAGCGTTCGCGTCCGGAAGTAAGGTGAAGATAATACCGGCCCGGGGACAAATGACGGACAAAATACTGGAGAATGGGTTGACCTTTCATTTTTTCTTGACCGACGATTCTGCCTAATGAATCGGTCAGCCGCAGACGGATCTCGCGGTTTTGAAGTTTTTCAGGTACAGAAAAGTAAATACATTCCCCGGACGGGTTGGGCCATAGGTACAAAGGTTGATTTTCGACATGTTCCTGCGAGGCCAGACCATTGCGTAATCCGAAAGCGTAATAACCGGGCGCAGCTTGCCGAATGATGAAACTTCCGACTTTATCATTTGGACTGCCTTTCTGATGGGTGACCTGCGTCCACACCTGCCATGGCTGTCGGTCATCCGGGCGGAAAAGAATCACCAGGCTGTCTTCGCTGGTGATAAATCCGCTTTCGAAGGAAAGAATGTTATTCCCCCCATCATAGTTCACCTGGAGATCGGCATTCAGGGAGGGAGTGGGCACAAAATCCACGCGCCAGAAGCGGGAAGGAATCAGTTTTAGACCTGATTGCCAGGGCATGAGGGAATCGGGCTTCACCCAGTACATGGCCCCGTGCCACCATACGGAGTCGGCCACCTGGTTCACCGTGAGGCGCAGGCGCGCATAAGGAAATTGCTGGGTGCCCGTGTTTTTCAACCACCTCTGTACCCCGGTGACGGCGTGTAAAAGTTGATTGCCTGCATTCAGCACGGCCACCTCAGGAGCAAAAGAGAGACCCGTGACCACATGCGTTTGGTGTGCGCCACTGTGCAGCAGGGTGGCCTCTGCGTGCTGTCCCTGGCTGTTTCGAAGGGTGATGGCAAGAGGGACCTGGGTCCCATAGTGCCAGGCCGCTCTCAGCTTTTGGGTAATGGATATACGCACTTCCCAACTTCCACCTTGGTTGTGAACGGAAAATGAATCCATTTCAAAACCCAAAAATCCGGGCTGATACATCCAATCTTCAAAAAAATTTTGAAGATTTTGTCCGGTCGCGTTTTCTAAAGTGGTTCTGAAATCCTCGGCATCGATATCTTTAAAATGGAATAGATTTTGAATAGCCTGCAGGCCTGCAAAAAAGGCGCTGTCTCCAAGATAGGTGCGCAAATTGTGCATGGCGGTGCTGCCTTTCAAATACGTGTGATAACCATACGTAAATCGTTCTGGCATCGGGGATAGCGGATGGTAGGTACTGTCTTCCACATGGGCTTTTTCCAGCACATTTTTGTGGTTGGAGGTCAGCTCATCCATGTAGGCGGAATATCCAAGCAGGTTTTCTAAAAACAGGGCTTCGCTGTAAGTGGCAAGGCCCTCGTTGATCCACATGTCGGCTGCGGTGCGGCAAGTGGCATTGTTCCCCCACCAGTTATGGGCCAATTCATGCGCCATGGTGGTTTGGTATGTGGTGGCGCCATTGGCCATCAGTTGAGGAAAGGCAATGTTGCAGGCATGTTCCATAGCCCCGCTGGTGAAGGGTACAAGCACATAACCCACGCGGCTCCAAACGAAGGGGCCATATTTTTGAGTGAAGATTTGCAACGCCGATTCCAAGTTTACAAATGAGTTCCTCATTTGGGTGGTGTCTTGGGGCCTGGCTGCCAAGAGATAGGGCACAGGGGGGAAGGGATTGTTCTGGAAGTATCCTTCCACAAAAACATACGGACCCACTGCCACCGACATGAGATACGAAGGCACCGGCTCAGAGAGAGTCCAGGAAAAAGTATGGGTGCCATCGCCATGGGAGGTAATGGCCGTCAGCGTTCCTCCACAGACGGCGGCATTTTGTTCGCTCACACGAACGTGACAGGTGAGCGTAAAGCGTTCTACAAAATTGTCGAAACAGGGAATCCAGGCGCGTCCGAAGGGGTGTGGGATGTCGTTCAGGGATACGCCTAAATTAAAAGCAAAGGCGCCCACCCAATAAAAGCCGCCGAAAGAACCCGTGCCGGCGATGGGCTGACCTCCATATTGCAAAGTGAGAGTGACGGTGTCCCCAAGGTTCAAAGATTGAGGAAAAACGCATATTACGGACTCGCCGACCTGTGAAAAACTTACAGGCTGCGCACCAGACATCACGGTGCTCACCGTCAGGTTTCTCAAATCGAAACGCACCCTGTCCAGGCCATTCACCTTCGGCGTCAGGCGTATGTGGGCCGTCGCCGCAATGGTTTTATTTGTAAAATCCAGAACATCTAAAAATACCTCCGTATGCAAAATGTCGCAGGAGTCGCTGCGGGTATCGTATCCTTGGGCCTGCAATACCTTTTTTCCAGAAATCCAACCCAGGAGCAATATCCCAAATATTAAGCAAAAGCATCGTACCATCGTTGCCACAAAATAAACACAATCAGGGGCTTCAAATTATTCCATGGCCCCCATACTGCGTGTCCAGCCACGTTAATATTTTGTTAATGGCCTGTGAAACAGGCTTCCGGCCCTATTTTTGTTTTCGCAATTTAGTAAAAATTACCGTATGAGAAGGCTTTTGTTTGTAGTTACTTTGTTTACAAGCACCCTGAGTGTTATGGCCCAACCCAAGCTTTCCGCTCCGGATTTTTCTGTGGACTATGGTGAAGTGGAATTTGGCGGTAATGGGGAGCGTGTTTTTAAATTCAAGAACGAAGGCAAGGATCCCCTGATTATTACCAATGCCCAAGGTTCGTGCGGCTGCACCGTGCCGGACTGGCCCAAAGAACCTATCATGCCCGGTCAGGAAGGTGTTATTAAAATCAAATACGATACCAAAAGGGCTGGCGCCATCAACAAACAGGTGACGATTACCACAAACGAGCCGGAAGGCAGCAACACCCATGTTGTGAAGGTGAAAGGGATGGTGAAAAACCAGCCAGAAAACGTAGGTATGCCTCTGCGGGAGCCCGTGGGTGTTCCCGGCAACTGATGCACAGTTTGTTTAAAGCGCCTGTTTCAGCCCAGAGGACTGTACCTTTGGGCTGAATTTTTATGCCTGCCATTTCGAGAAAAGGCCAGCAACTGCCGGCCAGTCCAATCCGAAAACTTGTGCCTTTGGCTGAAGAAGCCAAGCGTCGGGGTATCCGTGTTTTCCACTTAAATATTGGGCAGCCGGATATTGCCTCTCCCTCGGAGGCTTTTAGGCCATTGAGGGAATTTTCGGGGGACTTTGTGGATTACAGTCATTCGGCCGGACACATGAAATACAGGGAAGGTTTGGCGCGGTTTTATCAAAATCTGGGGTTGGATGTAGGCGCCGAAGATGTTTTGGTGACCACCGGCGGTTCTGAGGCCTTGCTTTTTACCCTGATGAGCTGTGTGGACGATGGCGATGAAGTCATTGTTCCGGAGCCTTTTTATGCCAACTACAACAGCTTTGCCGTGGCCGCCGGTTGCAAGGTGGTGCCCGTTACCTCGCGCATGGAAAATGGGTTTGCCTTGCCTCCGCTTTCAGAATTTGAGCGTTTGATCACCCCGCGCACCAAAGCTATACTTATTTGCAATCCCGGCAATCCCACGGGTTGTCTCTACAGCGAGCAGGAACTGTCCACCCTGGCCTCCATTGCAGAAAAACACAATATCTGGCTTATTGCGGACGAAGTGTATCGCGATTTTGTGTACGATGGCCACCGGCATCATTCAGTGCTTCAATACGATGCCATCCGGGAGCAGGCCGTGATGGTGGATAGTGTCTCCAAGCGCTTTAACTTATGCGGGGTCCGCGTGGGGTGCGTTGTCACCCGCAATCGGGAGCTGGGCGCCACATTGTTGCGTTTTGCCCAATCCCGCCTCAGCCCTCCCTCGCTCGGTCAGATGGTGGCGTTGGCCGCTCTCGATACGCCCCCTGAATATTTTGAAAGGGTGCGAAAGGAGTATGAAAGCCGACGGAATTATATTGTGGATCGCCTGAACGCTATTCCCGGCGTGGTGTGCCCCAAGCCGGGCGGTGCATTTTATTGCATGGTGCAATTGCCGGTGGCCCAGGCTGAGGATTTTTGCCGCTTTCTGCTGCAGGATTTTAATCTGGGCGGAAGCACTGTGATGCTGGCGCCCGCCTCTGGTTTTTATGCCACACCCCAGAAGGGACTCAATCAGGTGCGGCTAGCTTATGTGTTGAATGAGGCCGACCTGGCGGCCGCTGCCGATTGCCTCGAAGCAGCTCTAAAGGCCTACGAGCGTTGAAATTCTTGCTGCGCTTTGCCAGATGGGTTTACTTTTTCTTTACACCCCCCACGCTATAATTGTATGCATTGAACCTGAGGAGGGATTTTTGTAATCTTGCTCTGGCATGAAACATTTTTTCCAATTTTCTAAAATACTATTTCTTTTTGCAGGCCTTCAGAATATGTGGGCCCAAAGCGGCAGTGTGTACGTGCCCCTCAACCGGGATTACTATCATTTAATTGACCGTTATGAAATTCGCTATGGCAAATTCAGCCGGCATCTATTTACCAGCGCCAAAAGCCTTCGCCGTGGAGATATTATTAAATTTTTGGATGAAGTGCGGGGGGATTCGGATAGGATTCGATTCAACAAAAGGGACCGCTTTAATTTGCGTTATCTAGAAAATGACAACTGGGAATGGAGCTCACGGCCTGGCGCCGGAGATAACCCCAGGGCTCTTAAAAAGACTTTTTTCCGACATCTTTACAAAAAGGCCAATGCCTTTTACCATGTCAATCTTAGGGATGGGCTATTTTTTATGATATTAAATCCAGGGGCCAATTTTACCCTTGGACTTCAACCCGGTGAGCCCGGCCGAAAGTATGTTAACACGCGGGCTGTGGAACTGCGCGGGCACATTGGAAGACGCCTGGGCTTCTACACCTACATCGGTGAAAATCAGGCATCTTTTCCCGGATATTTTCATTTGTTTGAAAGGCAGTTTAAGGCCGTGCCGGAAGAAAATTTTTACAAATACTTTAAACAAAATTCTTATGATTTTTTTCAGGCCCGCGGCTATATCACCTTTTCTGCCATTCGCGATGTGATTCAGGTGCAGGCCGGGCACGACAGGTTGTTCCTGGGCAATGGATACAGAAGCCTTTTTTTGGGTGATTTTGCCCCGCCCTTATTGTTTTTCAGGCTCAATACAAGGGTCTGGATTTTTAATTATACCAACATTTTTGCCCAAGGCATTCACAATTCAGGCCCCATTGCCTTTGTCGGCTTTGACCGGAAATTCCTTGCGATGCACCATCTGAGCGTCAACCTCGGGCGCCATATAAATATTGGTCTCTTTGAGGCCATCACCAGTTCGCCTACAGAATCCAAGCCCCACCGGTTTGAGATCAATTATCTAAATCCTATTATCTTTTATCGTGCTATCGAAAATGCCATTGGCAGCGACGACGCCACTCAGGTGGGCATGGATTTTAAGGTCAATATGTTAAGGCACGTTCAGTTGTATGGACAACTCAATCTGAATGAGTTTGCGGTGTCGGAATTTTTGGCACGGAAGGGGAGTTGGATGAACCAGCAGGCCTTTCAGTTGGGTTTGAAATATGTGGATGCATTCGCCCTGAGGAATCTGGATATTCAGGGGGAAGTGAATTACGTAAGACCTTTTATGTACACCGATAAAAGGGCCATCAATTCTTATGAACATTACAACCAGCCTCTGGCACACCCGGCCGGGGCCAATTTTATAGAGTATCTGGGCGTGCTGCGTTATCAGCCCATGACGCGGTTGTGGTTTGTAGCCACCGGGTATTTCAGAAGGCAATCCGTGGATCCAGTGTTTGGAGATTCTTCCAGCGTGGGCGCCAATATTCTGAAACCGTATGTATGGCGCCAACAGGAGGAAGGGCATTTTTTGGCCACCTTAGGTTCGCGCACCCACACGATTTTTGCGGACATTACCCTTTCCTACATGTTCGCTCACAATTGTTTCTTGGATTTAAAATTCATTTACAGGCGGATGACCAGTCCCGATCCCAATCCCGACCTCAATCGCAGGGATTTGTATGGTGGGCTGACCTTCAGGGTGAACCTGGCCCAGCGTCAGTACGCCTTTTAAGTTGAATATCCAACGGTTGATTCCTTGGAAATTTCTTTTAAAAGAACACGCTTTTCCAATGGCATGTGGGCACTGGCCCACCGGGATGCTTCCCTGAAGACAGCCCAGTTGTGGCTGGGCTATCGTGTGGGCTCAGCGAGCGAAAGTCCGGGGGCCACAGGTGTGGCGCATCTTCTGGAGCATTTGATGTTTGAAGGTACAGCCCTGTACCCGGAATTTGACGCCGTCATTCAAAAGGCAGGCGGGAGCTCTAATGCTTTCACAGGCCAGGATCTCACCTGCTATTACGAGAGCCTCCCGGATGCCAACCTTCATGTGGCGTTGGCCTTGGAATCCGATCGCATGCGGAACGCACAGTTGAGCGATGATAAAATTGAAATTCAACGCCGTGTGGTACTGGAAGAGTACAAAGAACGCTACATCAACAATCCCTACGGAGATGTGTGGCATCATCTCCGCGCTCTGTGCTTTAAAAATCATCCCTACGCATGGCCGGTCATAGGCCGCAGTCTGGGAGAGGTGGCCGGTCTCACATCGGAAACCATACGGCGTTTTCATCATCAACATTACAGGCCAGAAAATGCAGCGTTGGTGGTGGTGAGTCCCCGCTGTGAAGAGGAGGTTTTGGAGCAAGCGGCCCGATATTTTGAAGGCCTGATTTTTGAAAAATCTGATACAGGTTTCGTTCCAAGCACATCCTTATCTCAAAGCGTGGAGCCCACGGAGCGGGAAATGAAAGTGGAACGTCCCGTGCCCGATTCGATGATATATCTGGCTTGGAGGACACCCCCTTGCACCGAGGAAGATTCCGTGGGTCTGGATGTGTTGGCAGAATGGTTGGGCGGATCGGAGTCTTCCGTTCTGTACAGGAAATATATTCGTCATCAACCCCTTTTTACCGCGGTTCAGGCATTTCAGATGGAAGGCGTTTTGGGCGGTTTGTTTCTGATTGTAGGACGACTTTCACAAGGTGTTTCCTTCGAGAAAGCCAAGAACGTCCTGCTTCAGGAGGTAAATCGACTGGAGGATAATGTTCCCGACCCGATCCATTTGAGAAGAGTCGTAAAAATGGCGCGGATGTCCAGGGCATTCGACCTGACCAGTCCTGCTGCGCGGGCCCGCCGCTTGGTATGGTTTCAGACCCTATTGGGGGATGCCTCCCTAGAGGCACGGTTTATGTCCCTTTACGAGGCCGCTTCCCCGGAATGGCTACAAGCCTTAGCCCGTAAGTATTTGATTTCGGATTCTGTTTTTGTACTGGAATACGCCGCTACACAGGAATAATGTTTGGCTCAAGGAAATTGTCAGGGCATGTACAATGCGCCCTGCACGGAATCCCTCCGGGCTCCTGTGACCGAGGCTAAGGCATTGGGCCTTTGAAGCCAGCGCAGCAGACCTAAGTAGGCGAATATATAGGCCTCCTTAAACTCCAGGATACGCTGTTCAGGAACTTCAAAAATGAGGTTGTTTTTTTCCCCTTCCTGCCGGATTTTGTTCATCAAAAATGAATTGAGCGCGCCGCCGCCCGTCACAAGGACATGCAAGGGGGCTTTTCTAGCATAGGGTCCCAGGTCGGCCGAAATACGCCGGGCAATATGCTGGCACCATGTGTGCAAAAGGTCCCTTACATCTGTTTCGGGTGGCAGCCATTGCGAAAGGATTTCTTCGGCTTGTTCGGCTCCCAAGGATTTGGGAGGCGGTTTAAAATAGTACGGCCACTTTTCAAGGCTTTCATCCAGGTGAGGCAACAAACGGCCCTGGGCTGCCAGGGCGCCGTGAGCGTCAAATTCGAGACCCAGCCTGCGGGCCAGAGCATTCAGGATGTAGTTGGCCCCGCAAACATCCCAGGCCACGAGGGTGTCGTTTTCAGGCCTCAGACTCACATTGGCAAAGCCGCCTAAATTTAGGAAAGCTCGGTATTCCGGGAACAATGCCATTTCCCCGGCAGGTACCAAAGGCGCGCCCTGCCCCCCCAACGCCACATCTCCGCTACGGAAATCGCACACAACCGGCTTTCCTATAGTGGCAGATAGGTGGGCGCCGCTGCCCAGTTGGAATGTAAAGGACCTCTCCGGTTCGTGAAAAATAGTGTGTCCATGAGAGGCCACCAAAAAGGGCTCAGGTTCTTCTGGATCCGGGTTTTGAAGGAATGCCTGCACTTCCTGGCCAAGGAAATGTCCAAATTCTGCATGCAGATGCATCAATTCCCGGCCCGATAGAAGAAGTGCGTACCGCAATTTGCGGCGCCAAAAACTAGAATAAGGGCGTGTTGCGGCCCGGAGAATTTCACCCTCCCACCGCCGGCCGCCGACCTCTCTAAATTGGCACAACGCCAAATCCAACCCGTCCATGGACGTGCCGGACATCAAACCCAAAACCGTGTACACTGCGACAAAAATCCGTCATGTTCGCTATCGGCCCAAATCAGCATCCCATATTCTGAAGGGAGCATGCAGAACTAAAGGCTACCTTTGCACTATGGACAATGCCCGTGTGGCTAAATACGAAAAACTTATCCAGCGCGAATTGAGCCTCCTTTTACCTCAGGAAATACGCTGGCAGCTGCCGGGTGTTTTAATTACAGCTACAGATGTGCGCCTTTCTCCGGATTTAAGCATTGCCCGCGTGCAACTCAGCGTGGTGCCTACAAATAAACGGGATGAAGCAGTGGCTTTTTGTGAAGAAACAAAAAATCATATCCGCTTTTCTCTGGGTCAAAGGATTCGGATGAAAATTCGGAAAATTCCGGAACTTTATTTTTATCCGGATGAATTTTACGACAAGTTGGAGCGGATCAATTCTCTTCTGAAAAAGTAAGTCCTCTTGAAAGGAACTCTCGAGGCTTCCTGCATCGTTACAATAATTAGAGGACAATTAGCCAAAACATACCTAATGTTAGGTATGCAGAATACCTCAATGAGGTGAAATACAAGCTTTTTCACTGAGTCTAACTTTGGTCCGTCAAAAAATCAGTTTGCCATGAAACATGTTTATCTTATTCTATCAAGCTTTTTCGCTTCCACTTTTCTTTTTGCCCAGGGTTATGTATCGGACAGAGTGTATATGGGACCAGGCTATATGAATGAGGTGTTTTACAGTCTTTCCAACGATTCGGTGGGTGCGGCGCCCGTTAAGAACTGGGACTTGGCTTTCAGCGTCTATGGCGGTACATCGGACGAATTTTTGAGCATTCTGGCCAACCATGTAAACGGTGTCAACATTTACCTGAACAACACGCCGGCCAACCAAACCAATTTCGATAATTTCGATACCACGGGCTACCAAAGTTGGCAGCAACTATTTAATACCGATACTTCTTGGTGGTACGGCGCTTTTAACAGAGAGCCCTACGCCCATCCTAACTACTCGTGGGGCACCTACACCACCAACGGTACCATGTCCGGACGCTTCATTTATCTCGTGGAACTCAAAACGACAGGTCAGCCCACATTGTATAAAAAATTGTGGATCAAAAAGAAAAGCAGCATATCCGGCAGCGTCTCCATCGAATTTACATATGCCAATCTGGACGGCAGCGATCTGCAGGCCTTAACTTTCAATGATGTTCAAAACACATACAGCGGCAAGCGCTACATGTTTTTCTCGCTCCGTAACAATCAAGCACTGGACCGCGAGCCCGCCCGTGATGCCTGGGACATTACTTTCACCAGGTATACGGCTTATTTGAGCATGGGTGGGCCGCCCACTTATTATCCTGTTACGGGCGTTTTATTAAACCAAGGCGTGCAGGCCGCCCGCGTGGGTGGCGTGTTGCCCGGTGACGCACAGGAGGGCATGGCACCATACCGGACGGCCATGAACACGGTGGGGCATGACTGGAAATCTTTTAACAACAGCACCATGCAATGGAGTATCGTGGATACCCTATCCTATTTTATTAAAGATTTGAACGGGGCCATCTGGCATCTTTATTTCACGGGATTTGGAGGGCAGGCGACCGGCATGTGTGAATTTGACAAAAAGCTTGTTTCTTCTGCAGGTTTGGGCCAGGAGGATTATCAAAACCTTATTCTCTATCCCAATCCGGCCAAAGAAACGACGTATCTTATCACAGAATTTTCTAAGCCGGGTGTCGCAAGGATGGACATTCTGAATATGCATGGCCAATTCGTGTATAGCCAAAATATAACAGTAGGCCAAAACTTTACGGCGACTCCTGTGGACTTGGGTCGGCTTTCTTCCGGCCTTTACCTGGTGCGCCTGACCCAGGCTAATGTAGTGTTTCAGGCCCGCCTCATGGTGGAGCGCTAAATAATGTATGTTCTTCATCCGTATCTTCTTCATAGGATTTATCTGGGTGGCCTCTTCATGGGAAGGGGCCGCCCAATTTGTGGAGATTTGGGTGTCGGACAGCGCGGGGGTTCCTTTGCAAGGCGCCCATATACAATGTTTTCGAGCGCCCGGTGCCTCCAGTTATGCCATCACGGATGCTCAGGGCCGAGCCCTTTGCGTATGCCACCAGCCTTGCAGGGTAGAAGTCCGGCATATCGGTTTTAAGCTTTTTTCAGGCGAAGTGTCTGAATCGCCTTTTAAAATTCAGCTTCAAAAGGATCACAGGGTTCTGAGTCCTGTAATCATCCAGTCCGAATTTCTGGAAAAAGAGGCCCAGGAATCGCCCCGTCGTATTGACGTGATAACCCGTGCGCGCATTCAGCAGCAAGGCGCTCAAAATCTTTCGGATGTGCTGGGCAATGAGATGAACATTCGGATCAGCCGGGATAATATTCTTGGTTCCGGTGCCTCCATCATGGGCACGGGCAGCGAGAACGTGCAGATCCTGCTGGATGGCATGCCAGTGACCGGAAGGCTGGACGGCACTTTAGATCTCGGTCAGTTTCTTTTAAACGATGTAGAGCGCATTGAGGTGGTAAAGGGCCCGGTGTCCACCTTATACGGTTCCAATGCTCTGGGCGGGGTCATCAACATTATTCGGCGGAAGCCTGACTATGGCGCTCTCACACTCCGGACAGACAATTACTATGAGAGTGTGGGACAGTATAATTTTTCAGGTCTTGCGATGGCCGATTTCAGAAAATGGCGCATCAAAGGCCATGGCGGCCGCTATTTTTTCGATGGCTTTGCCCCCGACAGCGGCCTAAACAAAAGATGGCAGCAGTGGCGCCCAAAACGCCAGGCCTTTGGAGGGCTTCATCTGGAGTATGCCGGGCGCAAACTGCAAGTGGGTTTAGAGGCTGCCTTGTTTTCGGAAAAGCTTCAGAACAATGGTCGCGTATTGCCCCCGTTTTTTATCAACGCATTTGATGAATGGATTTTTACCCATCGGCTACATGCAGGTGTTCACGTGAATTGGACCCCGGGATCCCGTCACAAAGTGCAATCGGTTACCTCATTCAATGGATTTGACCGCTTGAGAAACAAATATTTTAAAGACCTCGTGCGGCTCGAGGATAATTTAGTGGAGCAGATGCGCGATCAATTCGGACTTATCATGCAGCGCAGTTGGTATGCCTACAACGCAGCCAGTGGAGTGCTTTCGGTGTTGAGCGGTTGGGATATTCGCCACGAGTGGGCCACCGGCAATAAGCTCAATCCCTCCCGGCCAAATCAAACCGATGCGGCCGGCTTTGTAACATGGGATCTGCGCCCGGTGGCCTGGTTTAATCTAAATACCGGCATGCGCATGTCCTGGAATTCGGCTTTTCGCACCACCCCGGCGCCCACGGCCGCCTTTCTTTTCAAACCCATGGAGTTTTTGTCGCTGCGTTTTAGCTATGCGCGGGGATTTAGAGCTCCCGATCTGAAGGAATTATTTTTTGAATTTGTGGATATCAACCACAACATCCGAGGCAATCCGAATCTGCGTCCTGAGACTTCCCACCACCTGACGGCCGGTATTGACCTACGCCGCAACACTGAAAAATATGCTTTTTCGGCCGGGTGGATGGCTTTTGCAAATCAGATTGACAACCGCATCACTATGACGGCCCTGCCCGGCCTTCAGGTGCCTCCGGTGTACACCTTTCGCAATCTAAGCGGATTCCGCTCGGCAGGGACGGTGCTCAATCTATCTTTCCAGTGGAAAAATGTGCGGTTGGAGCCGGGATATGGTCTCACCTGGTTTTCTTCCCGACAGACGCCCTCACAACCCTACACCCAGCCTCTGGCTATGCAGGAATGGCGTGCCAACGCTACCTATTACTGGAAAAAAGCGGGATGCACTTTCAGTGTATTTTACAAATACAACGGCCCCCAACAGGTGTTTGTTGCTAACAACGATAGTTCCATGGGGCTCAGTAGGTTGGAAGGTTTTCACCAGGTGGATGTGAGTGTACTGAAATCATTCTTCAGACAAATGCTCACTTTAGGCGTCTTTGTAAAAAATCTGACCGATGTGCGCAATGTCGCTTTTTCGTTGGCAAATCCCGGAGCCCACCAATCCGGAAGCGGACAAACCCCGGCCCTCTGGGGCCGCACGGTGGCCGTCTCGGCCTCATTTCAGCTGCAGAAATCTTTGAATAAAAAAGGCTTTAAACAACAACTGTAATGCTTTTGCTTCACAGATCTGGACTTCTCTTGGTCTGGGCATTCTGCCTTTTGGGGTTCACAGGATGCTTCAAAAAAGACGAGCCTTTTGCCCCGCCACCCCTGCCGGAAGGATTTATAGAGAATGTGGCCAGTCTGGGAAAGGATTATGGAAAGCAGGCTTGGTTTGACCTGGAAACCAATACGTTTGTCCGCATTGCAGACCGCGGTATTTGGGATTTGGCGCTGGACTGTCGGCCTCAGCGCTTTGGCATCCGATTGAATTCCAGCAAAAAAATGCGTCTGGCCAACACAGGTGTTGCAGACTGGTCGCAGGTTCAAATAGACCCCACCAGCCCTCAGGTGGTCTGGCGTTATGATGAGTCCACGGGAGCGGACGACAGCACGGCTTTCGGCCCTTTGGCAGAGGAGTCCCTCTTTCCTTCCCCTGTATTCCTGGTGGATTTGGGACTTTCACCTCAGGGCGAGGCTTTGGGCTTTTCTTATTTTCAGTTATGGAAATGGGATCCTGTCTCCTACACTGTCATCTGCGCTTCCACGCCCTCCGGGCCGTATGACACATTGGTGGTGCCTCGGAATTCAGATTACAACTTTGTACACCTGAAACTGGGGGAGGCCCCGTACCTGGTTCTGGCAGAGCCTCCACGTGCCTCCTGGGACCTGGTGTTCACGCAATACACCACACGGGTGTACTATGAAGGCAGCGCCACTCAGTTTGAATGGTATTCCGTGAATGGCGTTCTTATCAATCCAAGCGGCACAATGGCTGCCCGCGATACGGTACATGCCTTTGAATCTATTTTTTATGAAACGGCGCTGAATGCTGCCTACACCTCCCTCTGGGACGTCATCGGCTATGACTGGAAATCTTATAGTAACAATTTGGGAGCCTATACCATCCGGGAAAACCTTGCATTTATTATTCGCACTCAGGAAAATCATTATTTCCGGTTGCGCTTTATTTCCTTCACCAACAATCAGGGAGAGCGGGGCTACCCGACTTTTAGATTCAGTAAAATCTAATTATGCCCTCAGGGATTTTTACAGAAAACTCTTGAGGTCGAGGTTGGAAGTTTTAACAAGGAGTATTAGGTTTTAACTACCCCATATTTCCGCGTATCTGCGGCTTAGAATTTTTTGAATCTCCCCGAGGCGCTTGTCGGAAATAGAAAGTTTGTTGGTGAAGTCAAGGTCTGTGACGGCATTGATGGGCACCAGGTGCACGTGCGCATGCGGTACTTCCAGGCCCACCACGGCCACACCCACACGGCGGCAGGGAATCTCGGCTTCGATGGCGCGGGCCACCTTTTGGGCAAATACAAAAAGAGAAGCCACCTCTTGCGGTTCAAGATCGAAGAGATCATCCACTTCCTTTTTGGGAATCACCAGGGTGTGACCTTCCTTGACGGGGAAGATATCCAGGATGGCAATGTGGTGGTCGTCCTCAGCCACAATATGTCCAGGAAGTTCGCGCTTTATGATGCGCGTAAAAATGCTGGCCATTTTGCCTCTCAGTGGCTGATTTCCAAAACTTCCAGCTTCATCACTCCGGCCGGCACTTTCACCTCCACAATCTCGCCTTTGGTTTTCCCGATAAGGCTTTTGCCGATGGGGGAGTCCACCGAGATCTTACCGGTTTTAAAATCGGCTTCTGTGGGCGGCACCAGCATATATTCCATCACCTTGTTGTGGGTGTGGTTTTTGATTTTCACTTTGGAGAGGAGGAACACCTTGTCATCGTCCAAGTTTTTGCCTTCCACAATTTTGGCATTCTGAACCATATCCTGAAGTTTGGATATTTTCATTTCCAGCATGCCCTGGGCTTCTTTTGCGGCGTCGTATTCGGCGTTTTCACTCAGGTCTCCTTTTTCGCGGGCCTCGGCAATTTGCTGGGAGATGCGTGGGCGCTCCACGGTGGTCAGGTATTCCAACTCTTTTTTAATTTTTTCCAGGCCTTCCTGGGTCATGTAATGCACTTTACTCATAATCTTTGGAATGAAAGGTTCAACAAAAAATGCAGGAGAGGCCAAATTTGGCCTCTCCATAATGCAAAGATACGCTTTTTCTGTTTAAAAAGTTTCTTTAATCAATTGTTGAATAATAGTAACCTTATGGATTTTGAACGGACTTTTAAGAGTTCAAAAAGGATTATTTTTCCGGTATTTACAGCGTAATCCTTGCCCCGAACGTGTGCGTTCCGCCGAAGGCGTAAGTGGACCTGAAAGAATAATCCAGTCCGAAACGCGGCTTAAATTTCTTTTCCTGGTCGGTCTTGCCCAAAGGAATATTCACGGTGGCTCCGGCAGCCGGCCCTGTGAAGGCATTCAATAGATTGCTGGTGAGGGCGCCGCGGTCTTTGGTGAAGATACCTTTTTCATAGGCATAGCCGCCGCGCAGCATCAGGATGTCTTTCCAACTGTACTCAAGACCCAATGTGAATTGATCGCGCGTAAAAGAGTTGGACTGAAACGCCCCGGCCAATGTGATTTTATGGGCCGTGTTAAACCGCCATCTGTACATGATCCCCACATTCAGAAGTGCGGGCATTTCAAAATCCGAGGATCTTTGCTGGGCTGTGAGCGAAGCGCCTGTGGGCAGGGTGGCCGAAGTGCTGAGGCCGTCTCCGTTGTACCGCATACGCGGGCCAATGTTCCGCAGCGTAATGCCAAAGACGAAATTTTCTTTTTTTAGCTCTCCGGCCCCGAGATTTGTCACATATTGCACGCCGGCATCCACGGCGAAGCCTGCGGCCGAAACGTTGGCAATGGCTTCGTTAATGACGCGGAACGTGACGCCTCCGTGAATTTTATCGGAGAATGAACGTGCGTAGGAGACGCCAACATTCAGGAAACGTGGCGAAAAATAGGCGCCTGTGCCTTCCGGATTGTTTTCGTTGGTGATGGGAATATTGCCAAAGCTGAGCGACGTGACGGATAAAGCCATGACGCCCCCGTTTTTACCGAGACGCTGCGCCAGGCCGAAGGCATTGATGGATACGTCCGAACCCACCAACCATCGGGTGTGGGCCACGGCAATTTCTGTTTTTGGCGCAAAGGCCAGGCCGGCTACATTGGCAAATGTGGCTTCAAGACCCTGCGTGTTGGCCGTGCCGGCCGTATGCCAACCTGAACTCCGAGCCCAGGGATTGATGAGGAGGTGTGAGGCGCCGGCTTGGCCTGCGCGGTCAATGTTCCCACCCAGAACCGCAAGAGATTGAAATACCAAGGTTCCGGCCCACAGTGTTTTAAAAGTCCATTTCATGATGTAGAGTCAGATTTTAATTCCAAAATTTATAAGCCTGATAAATCCACGGGGCGCATTACACCAAACCACTTCAGCACCCGATCTCCCATACCCGGAACACGCACATGGATTAAATAGATTCCGCTGGCTATGGGGATGTTGGCATAGTTGCGCAAATCCCAATCCAAATAGGTGGTGGTGTTGTCGGACTTCGTGTAACGCTTGATGAGGGTACCGGCCGAATTGTAAATGGTGATCGTGCATTCCGGGGGCAGGTTGGTGATGCGCACGCGGTTGTCCAGCTTATTGTTTTCGTAAGCTGAATAAGCGTAGTATGGGTTGGGCACCACATTGATCAAATCCAGGGCTGCTTGAGCCGTGGGCCGGTGGTCGGTAATGGTGGCCAACTTGTCCATGGAGAAGCGGTACATCGGCAGGTTATCATTCTGCGGATTGGTTTCCGCCAGGTCGGCGTAGTTGTAGAAGCGGGCATAGGGCTTGCTCACGCGCAGGCGGATGCGTACTTCCGTGCTCAACCAGTTGAGATTGGGCATTTGGAAAGGCACCGCGGTCCAGGAAACCGCCCTGAAAACTGCCCTTTTATCGTTCACCGGCGGCTGACCGTTGTTTTTGGTCATATATTCCATGATTTTCCGTCCTTCATCGTAGTGGGTCATGCCCCCGATCGCGGAAGAGGCCTGCTTGATGCTGTTGAAAATATAGATAAAATGTTTGCCGGCTAAGAGAGGATCGGGCTCAAATTGATTGAGAAAATTCAGAATGTTCTCAAAGTTTTGACCAGGGTTGGTGGGATTGAAGATCATATCTCGTCCATTAAGCTGGGCCAGCCAGGAATCCTCTCCGAAACCGATGTTCAAACGTTCGCCGGTTTCTACGTCTAATACATAACCTGGGAACCAACCCATTCCGTAAGGACTGATATAGTTCGGATCGTCGGGATTGTTGGAGGCGGTGGTGAGCATGGCGCTTTCATGGCGGCCGTCCACCGTGGCATATCGTCCGTTCTTATCCACGCTGGGGCTGCGGCGCAAGTCTAAACGCCGGGGTTTATTGCCGGCCATGGAGGGATGCACATAGGTGGTATCCGGGTGGCGGCCGGTTTCAAACACAGGACAGCGGCTCCATTTGCTCTTATCTGGAGTCAATACAATATCCACACTGTGCAAGTAATCCAACCGGTTCAGGTTGCTGGCTACAGCGTCGTCCCAGGCCGGTGCATAGGAACGCTTGGAGCACAAGGCGTAGGGTACGAAGCAACCTTGCTCCTGGCCCAATGAGAGACGACCAAAAACGTTGTTGGGATCGCCTTTCACCGAGCCTTCGAAATTGCCCGTGGCCGTGGAATTGCCGCTCAAAAGATAATTCAGTTGGTAAATTCCATCATTATCCGGAATGAAGCCTATCCACGGGAGGGAACCGTCCCCCGTGGTGATGGTGGCTTCAATCACACCGTTATTGCGTTCCCGCTCCACATCCACGCCCCCTACCGTGGTGATGCCGGGTTGTCCCGCTTGACGCGCCGCCAGACTGAGTCCCATGAAGGAGCCGTCCGGCTTTTTAAACAAAATCTGCTCAGTACCACCGGCCAGATTATCATCGGCCTCTGCCACGGTGTTCATGTTTTCATCGAGCATCACCCATCGGGATTTGTAGGCCGAAAGAGTCGCCACCCCAAAGGTGCCTGTGGTGATCGTGGCTGAATCGCTGACAAATTTTACGTAATAGGTGCCCGGGCTCAGACTCAGAGGATCGACCACTTTGAGGGCAATCGGGCCACGCCCCCTTTGGTAGGTGGGATTTTTCACAAAATAGGGCGGTTGCAGCATGGCCTGCTCTGTTTCCTCGGTCAAATCCAGGTTATTGCCGCCGTTGCCCTGACCTTCAAGCCGCGTGATTTCTGGCGAATCCCCATAAAAAGAATTCAGGATGGTACCATAGTTTTCAGGGCTGGAAATATGGGGCATTCCTGTGTACACCTGAATGGGTCCGGAGGCCGATTTCCGGCCCAACAGGAAGGGCAGTTTCTGACCATCTAAATACGCCGGGTCGTTGGGGTCGTATTTTTTAAACTGGTTGTAAGCATAGGCCAACACCATGAAATAATATTTTTTGTTGTTCACCAGACGGTCATCGGCGCCTTGGGCGAAAGCATCGGTCTGGATGCGCAGAGAATGGAAGATGCCCGCATTGGCGCCGTCCACTTCCAGCACGGGAATGGAAGCATCCAACTGCTGGTCATACTTGTAATTAATGAGGCGGGCAATAGGATTACCCTGAGCGTCAAAATCCCGGATATCGCATTGAGCAATCAATCGCATTTTATCCACATCATAGCGGTCGTTGGCCGTCACTTCACCGTCTTTGCACTGATAAATCAAATAGCCCTGGAAGCGATAGTAGCGCAGGGATTCGGGCTTAATGGTGGTGTCGATGGTGTAGTCCAATTCCTCATATTTGTTCAGGTAGTTGTTAGAGATGGGACTGTTGGTCCAGTAGAGGATGATTTCCCGATCCAGTTCCTGCACATATACATCCGGGGCATCCGGACCGTCGATAATTCGGAAGCAGTTTTCAAAAAGAAGCTGGGCCTTGTCGTCGGCTTTGCGCACCAGTTCCACCGATTGGAAGGGATTGCCCGTGAAGGATCTGGCCCATACCACCCCAGTGGTAATGTCATTCACCGCCCCGGGAAGCAGGGTAAAGGGTCCAGAAGATTGCACAAACCGGCGGTCCCCCGGTGGATTTCCTTGAAGGCCGGGCCCTGGCTCTTTATCTGTCCACTCAAAACCTGGGTTTACGCCCGAGGTGCCCCAGTGTACTGGATCAGAATCTCCGGGGAACATGAAATCCGATGGAATTGAAGTAGCCCCGGCCGAACCCACCAGACCCGTGCCCCCGAACACCATCCGACTGTTGTTTTTCCAGAATCCGCGCAGGTAATTGTAATATTGAATTCCAATACTGGGGTCTCCCTGAATTCCGGAGGAGTTATTATAGTACAGGAACCGTCTCATTCCGATGCGTTCGTTGTCCACAATGGTGTCTTTAAAGCCAAGACCATTGATGGCCAGCCAGGTGCTTACATCGAAAATGTTGAAGGTATCTGCTTTGCCGTTTGGATCTAGATAAGGGCCTTCAAAAAAGTCAATCCCAATGGCGGGTGGGTTAGCCCCATAATGGTCCGGAGCGCCGTTTCCATCGATATTATTTCCGTTATACATGTAACCAAATCCACGACGCACGTCACAACCGGTGTAGTCATCAAAAGCGTACCCAATGTCAGCGTCCGTGTTCACGCCAAAGTAGCAGTTGTACAAAGTATTGGTGCCGCGGTTGATAATTTCATAGTTGTAAAACGTCATGTTGTTGATCTCGTCATTGGTTTGGAAAGCAAAGGCCTGGGCCCGTATTTCCATGCCAATGGGAACAGCCTGGGTTTCGTTGTGGATGTTGCCCTTGTCGTTAAAAACCCAAAACAGAGTGACGTCTCCCCGTAAGTAGGGGGTTCGGTTCACCCGGCAGTCAATCTGCCGGTCTAAATCATAGCCCGGATAGTCGCAATTTTCCGGGTTGTATTCCAGGTCGCCATCCACATCCACAAAGGGCGCCACATAGAACTGCTTGCTGCCTGCGGCGGATGGGAAAGTGTTGATTTTAAAAGTGGTGGCCGGCCAATCACTGATGCTGAGCGGCGTGGTGTATCCATTGCAGAGTGGGGAGGCGGGATTGATGCATTTGCACAAACGGTGCAGCGCCACTTCTTCGCGGGTGATTTTCCAGATTTTGTCCCACTTTTTACATGTTTCGGGTGTAATCTCCGCCTCTCCTTCCGTAAGAGGGCCGGTATAGTAATCCACACCGTTGGAACGGTAGCGCTGGGCGGCCAGTTTTAGTATGCCGTTAATGTCTGTGCCCCCCATCCAAAGAGTCCCCAAATAACTGGAGTGCTTTCCCGAACCTTTGGGCACTTCGTAGCGGGCAAATTGTTTCAGGTCCCACCACATGTCGCCACCGGAGTGGATCAGCGTGCGCACGTTGTTCACTTCCAGAACAGCACTGGCGCTGGGCGCGGCGCATCCGGCCATCAGACTTTTGTCGGCCGGGGGCGTTGTGGAATTGGGGTTGCCTGCATCCGAAGATTTACCCGGACCTTTGTAAGCCAGAGCTGGAAGGGAGGCCCACATGCCGATCGCTATCAGAAGGGTGGGCGCGCTCCTTCTGAAAGTGATCTTTTGCTTATTCATGGTTGTTTTGTTTTGAAGCATTTTTTGGAATGTAGGATGATGCATTATTTTTTAGAAATTGACGATTAGACCCAGCCGCATACGACGCGGAAGCGACCAATTGTAGGGGTTCCGCACAGCCATGGCATACATGTCGCGGTACGACTGTGAACTGGGCTGGGTGTTGTTGATTTCAGGCTGGGAGTTGGCATCCGTCAGGTAACCGTCATCCGAAGGATTGCCCGTGTAGCGATACACATTGATGACATTTTTGAAATTGAAAAGGTTCAGCACCTGCAAGTACGCTTCTACAACGCTACGATTGCCGGATTCTTTGGCTTTTTTGCCCAAAAAGTTCACCTTCCATTGCTTATACACCCGGAGATCCACATTAAACTGCCAGGGCAGGCGGGAGCCGTGAATGCTGCCATCCAGTACATAGCGGTTCCAGATGCTGTTGGCCTGAGTGGCCACAAGGGTCAGGCTGCGGCTGTAGGGAAAGCCGGAGCCGCCAAACATGGTGGCCGTGATGCCCGCGTTGGAAAAGATGTCACTTTTGCCAATGCGCGGGCCATTGTAGGCTTTTCCTTCGCCATACGAATAGTCAATGAACAAATTAAAGAAGTGGCGTTGGTCTAAGCGTAGGGGTACGGGCACACGAAATACGGTGAACCCGGCGGCATTCAGATTCACGGAAGAGGTTTGGTCAGCATACGTGCCGTCCGCATATTGCAAGGTGTAGGAAGCGGTGAGCCGGACGTTGCCACTGCGCCGAAGGTCGTAGGTGAGGGTAAGCCCTTTTGTGGTGCCCAAGTCCACATTCTGATAGGTGAAATATTCACGGGGATAGGCTCCAGTGACACGTTGCACGTTGATTTGGTCACGGATTTCGCGATAGTAGGCCGTAATTTTTAAAGCTGAATTGTCACCGATTTGCTGTTGAAAGCCCAAAGAATAATCAATCGTTTTTTCAGGTCTCAGAGCCGGATTGTTGAAGGGATTGCTGGCGTTGTTCGGATACGACGTGTTGTCCCAGAAGAAATAATCGAACGGGTCCAGACGAACGCCGCCGAAGGGCCTTTGCACCAGCACATCGTAGTGGGCGGTGAAGAGGGATACATCGGAGATGGGGAAGGAGAAGGCAATACGCGGCATCACGTTCACCTGGGGTTTGTAATCCCCGAAAGAGGCATCCACGTTAAAATTCCCGGAACGTACGCTTTCGTTGGGATTGACGAGGTAGGGGATGGGATCGCCGGTGTTGGTGGCCCTGAGCGGCGCCAGGTCATTGATTTGCTTGCCTTCGGCATTGAACCAGATGTCGCCTTTGCGATAGCCCAAAATGGTAGGTGTGGCGCCGGCCTGGTTGGTGTTCACATACACCACATAGTCCTCTCCAATATTGGAAGGATGCTGCACATTTTTCACTTCTCCGGCCGTGCGCGCGGCGTAAAGCGTGTAAGGATCTTTCAGGACGCGCTGGTTGGCATCAAAACGGTCCACCCTGAGCCCGGCATTGAATACCAAATCCCGGAAGGTGAATTTGTCCATAATATACCCGGACACGTACACCGGCTGGAAGGCCGCTATGCTGCGCACAAAGTTGCCGTTTGCGTCCTTTTTGTTGAAGAAATCGGCCAGACTGGGGGTCCCTTTAACCGGTTTACCGTACGGATCGTAGCCGTAATAGCTCACGATCAAATTTCCGTTGTTCAGCAATTCATCCGGACTGAACATGTTGATATTGAAGAAAGAAGGATCCAGGGCATCGAAGGGAATAATATCCAGACTTTTCTCGGCGAGCCCCAGCTTTTCGCGTACCTTTTTGTCAAACCAGGCGTGTCCGTCAGAAGAATACAGACGATTGTAGAGAATTGTGTCCTGATAAACGCCGTTTTGATCGTACACGAAGTTGGGGTTGTTGTAATCAATTTCCCGAATGTGCCGGTTGATCAACTGACGACCGATATTCCACATGGCGCCGGGCGATACGCTGTATCGGCTATCCCGGCGTTGCTCAAATTCAAAACCCAAAGTGATGTTGTGGTTTTTCAATTCCACGGCGCCCATTCCCAGAAGCCGGAATTGGGTGGCCTGTCCATAGCTGAAATTGTTAAAATAATGCCCTGGATTATTCCAAATTGTATAAACGCCGGGACTT
>JANWWP010000052.1 GCA_025055575.1 Flavobacteriales bacterium
TTTAATCAGGATACGCTTTATGTAACTGTTAATATCGTGGATGATTTGGTGAGCGAACCGGATGAGTCTTTTACCCTCGTTCTCTCCAATCCCACAAATGGCGCCTCTCTGGCCATATCGAACCACACCGTCATAATCAAAGACAACGATGCCAACGTGGGACTTGAGGTTGTCGGCGATCAGGACCTCTGGATATTCCCCAACCCGGCGCAATCAAATGTTCAGGTTCGTGTGGGTGTTGGGACTGAGGAATTATTCGTCACGGATATTCATGGGCGGCTTGTGGCTGCTTTTCGTTTGAAGGGTGCTACGAATTTTTCTTTTTCTACCGAGAGCTGGGCCCCCGGCACCTATATTTTAAAGGTCATCTCTTCCCAAGGCACTACCACCTCAAAACTCTTATTGAAAAGATAGGCAACTCATAAACTTTTAATTCAAGTTTTGGACAAAGCGGCCCAATTTAGGGCCGTTTTGTGTTTTGTATTCTAAATGGGGGCACCTATCTTCAACACCCCTATATAGTTTGTTTTCAAAAAGGAACCTTCATAGGAAAGCCATTTTCGATTTTTTTCCAGCGTTCCAGATATATACGGAATGATTTTTTGTGGTGATGCGGCACCCGAAGTGTCAAACCCGAGGTGTCGTGTATATCAATAATGAATAGATCTTCTTTTTTTTCCGCATCGGGCAGATATTGAACTGCCAGTATGTCTTTACGGAGTAGGTAAGCACGCCAGTTTTTGTCCGGGTGCTGATGGAGGTAGAAAAAAAGGCTGGAAGGCCCTCGGTCGAGGACAACTCTAATGTTTTCCATGGGCAACAGAAGTCCAAAATCTAAACTGCTCCCAAGAAGGTAGGGACTGCCCCACTGACCGGATCTCAGACGCTCAAAAACACTGGGTGTCGTGCCATACTTTTTCTGTAGTTCCAGCCGCACGGCGCGCGTGATTTTGTGTTCAGAAATAATTTCCACCGGAAAAGAACAAACAAGCCTGGGCCCCGGTTCCAAAAAAAAAGCCGCTCCATGGAGCGGCTTTTTTGGGAAAAACTTTTTTGGTTTAAGGATTATTCCGCTTCATTTTGTCGGATACGTTTTGCTCCACCCCTCCTTCGCGTTTCCCGCTCATTTTGTCCTGGATTTTCTGTTCCACCTGGTCTTCACGTTTCCCACTCATCTTATCCTTTATCTTATCTTCCGTAGTTTGAGGCTTGGTAGGAGGAGCCGGTGTGGGCGTCGGAGCGGGCGCAGGCTGCTTGCCGGCAGACGGACCGCCCTTGCCGGAACGCGGTGCTGGGGCGGGTTTGTCGCTCATAACAGCGTTCACCACGTGAATCACGCCGTTAGAGCAGTCCAGATCAGCTGTCGTGATGAGGGCATTGGCCACCATGGTACCGGCTTCGCCTTTCGCTACGACGATTTTTTTGCCATTCATGGCCATAAATTCCGGTGTACTGTTCACATCAGCGGCCATACGTTTGCCTTCGACCACATGATAGAGAAGCACATCACGAAGACGCTTCGTGTCTTTCTTCAGTTTATCCAGTTCGGCCTGCCCAAGGGCTTCGAAAGCCAGGTTTGTAGGCGCAAAAACAGTAAAGTTTTTGGTGCTGTCTTTCAAGGTGGCCGTTAGCCCAGCTTGTTCTAAAAGAGCCGTCAAAGTGCTGAAGTTGGGATCGGCCAGGGCGGTTTCCACCACGTTTTTACGGGCGGCCGCCATGGCTTTTTCCATACTGTCCTTGCGGGCCTGTTCCAGGCGGGCCAGGGAGTCGGCTTCACGCTTTTTGCGTTCGGCTTCTTTGTCGGCATTTCCACCGCAGGAATACAGGACGGCGGAAACTGCGAGAAGAGAAAGTGCGATTTTTTTCATAGGTTGATTTTTTGACGCCGCAAAAATATCAAATACTATACCAGAAAAATTTAAAAATCAAAACATACAGAAAAAAATTTCATATATTTGCCCTGGAAAATAAAATCATATGAAAAAATTCACGCTTTCATTTGGAGCTCTGGCGACCGCCGGACTAATTGCTTTCTCTACCTTCACTTTCACGTCCTGTACCAAAACGAAAGGCTGTAAAACCCCTGAGGATGATAATTATGATGCCGCTGCGGAGGAAGCCGATGCCACAAAGTGTAACCCCACAGGTACCGTGAGCAAATTCTTAGGTAATTATACGGGCTCTGAAAGTTGCACCAGCGGTTCGGACAATTACACCATTGAAATTGTGACGGGAAGTTCAGATTATTCCATTAAAATTAAGAATCTCTATAATGCGGGTGCCACTTTCGTCATCAATGCCAACGTGAGCCAAAAGAATATCACCATTCCCAATCAGACCGTCTCTGGCGTCACAATTAATGGAAGCGGAACTCTCAATGGTAATGCCTTGTCCTTGACCTTTAATTTGTCAAGCTCTGGCGGATCAGATAATTGCACTTTCAACGGTACCAAGTAATTTTTAAAACCGTTTTAAAGCCGCCTCAGGGCGGCTTTTTTTTTGGCCTGCCGTTTGCTCTCATGGGGAAAATATTCATGCAGAAGTTTTTTTTCTTTTGGCTTTCTGGGGTTTGTGTTTTAAGCGCTTATGCCCAAATCGATACATCTGCCGTCAAAGTGCGGGGCAAAATGTTGCGGAACAAGGTTCACCACGTGGGGGAAATTTCTTTGGCGAATTACCAAGTAAACGATAAAGGGGATACCATCCTCTTGAACCGGTTGCAACCTGTGGAAGTCTGGACGCTGCGGTCGTACTCGGACCCCAAGCTGCAAGAGGCCTACGAACGCACGGTGGCCGGGGTGCGGCGGGTGTGGACCCGCGTGCGGCAAGCCGACAGCCTTTGGCAGTCCATCCGCTCCCAATCCGCAAGAAACAAAGAGCTTGAAAATACACTGCGTCAGCAGTTGGAGTCTGACTTGCGGGCCATGAGCCGCTCTGAAGGCGCGCTGTTTCTGAAGTTGTTGAGTCGTTTCACAGGGCTCACGGCCTATGATCTCATCAGGAATCTCCGGGGGGCCTTCGCCGCTGCGTTGTACCAAAAGGCGGCACGCAAGGCTGACCTGGATTTGAAAATGCCTTTTAATCCCCAGGCCAACGATTACGACCGCCGGCTGGATGAAGTGTGCCATCTTCTGGAGAATGGCACACTGACCCCTTTGCCCTGAGGCCCCCTGTATTTTTGCAGGCATACATGCAGGCTCCCTGGATGGCTCATGCGGCCCTATTGGTGGTGAATGTCATTTATGCGGTTAATTATTTGGTGGCCAAAGGCTTGATGCCACATTATCTTCAGCCTTCGGCCTTTATAGTGTTGCGGGTAGTTTTTACGGCATGGCTTGCGGGTTTTATTTGGTTGCTTGGCGGGCCTCAAAAGATCCATCGCCCAGATTGGGGGCGATTTTTCCTGTGCGCTGTTACAGGAGTGATGGTGAATCAGTTGCTCTTTTTTGAAGGGCTCAGCCGCACAACCCCTGCCCATGCCGCCGTGATTTTTACATGTAATCCGGCCCTTACGCTTCTGGCTTCCTGGTTGCTTGTACGCGAACGAATTGGTCGTCTTCAGGGCCTGGGGCTGTTTCTTTCTTTAGCCGGAGCTTTGTCGCTCACGCTTATCCGAAACGGCAAATTGGATTTTGGCTCAGAATATTCCGTCGGCAATTTCATGGTGTGGGTGAATGCGCTTTCCTATGCTTTCTATCTTCCCCTGGTGAAACCCCTACTCCAGCGCTATGCCCCCATCACCGTGCTCACGGTCAATTTTTTTTTGGGGCAGTTCCTGGTGTTGCCTTTCGGTTACCGGGATCTGTTAGGGACCAACTTCAGCGAATTTACCTGGGCGGTATGGGCCCAAGTTTTTTTTGTGCTGTTTGCCGTAACCTTCGTTACGTACCTTTTAAGTATTTATGGATTGCGTCGCTTATCGCCATTTACGGTCAGCATGTATGTGTATTTGCAACCTTTGCTGGCGACAGCGCTGGATATCCTGCTCAGAAGCTATGTTCCCAATCTGGGCTTCATCATAGCGGCGGGCGCCCTTCTCATAGGTATGTGGTTGGTGGTGCGTCGAGCCCCCACCTAGAGCCGACCTTCGCCCAGCTGGCACAGGCGTTTAAACTCCATTTCCGAGACCGGCATCACGGATAAACGCGATTGCCGAAGCAGAGGCAAATTTTGCAAAGCCGGATCTTGTTTGATCAAAGCTAAGGGTACGCTTCTCTTAAATTTTTTTAACGGAATGATGTCGGCACACCACCACGTATCGTTTGTTCCTGGCTCCGGGTAGGGATCCGATATAACTTCGGCCACCCCCACAAGAGCTTTTTCCTCCCCGCTATGGTAGAACAGAAGCTGATCGCCGGGCTGCCAGATTTTTAAATAGTTGCGGGCCTGATAATTTCGTATGCCGTCCCATCGGGTACGCTTGTCCCGGTTTAGGTCTTCCCATCCGTAGGTTTCCGGATCTGATTTGATGAGGTAATACATAACTGAAATTTTTAATTCATGGGCTGAAGAGCAGTAGTGCCTTGTGCAATGAAAGCCTGCGCCAGGCCATAGGTGCTCAGAATAATCAGATCGGGAAAAGGAAGCCCCTGAGGCAACACGAAAAAATTGAGCGCAATGCAAAAGTCAGAAATCACAAACAGAAGCGCTCCCACAAAAGCCCACATGAGAAAGCCTTGCTGGTTGCGCCATGAAAACCACGCATACCAGGCCATCACGCAGATCACCAGACAATAAAAAAGGACGGGCAGGAGCAAAGGTTTTCGTTCCGAACTTTGAAAAGCGGGCACTAAAAAAACCGTAACTCCGGCGAAAAAAATTAAGGTGGTGCTCAGGGAAAGGTATTTCAGACGAAGGGATAAGGTGTCTTGTTTCACAATTTTTCTAAATCCTATGATATAAAAGAAGTGCCCCACCAGAAAACTGCCGAGCCCCCAAAGGAAATATCGGCCGGAGGTGTCTATGAGAAAAATATCCCCCAGCCAGCCGCACAGAAATCCGATGGAAAAAAACAGCCGGGGCGGCCGGAATGCCCCCGAATACTGACTGTACCACAGCAGCAAAAGGGGCATCATCAGAGGTTTTGTAAAGTAATGGAGATAGGGATGTTGGAATGTAGAACCCAAAATGGCCAGCCCCACGCTGAGACCATAGGTTCCCAAAATCCAGGGCTTGAGCAACCGGAAATTACGCATGTTCAAGAGGCCTTTTGATTGGGGAAAAATTGAAAAATAAGAACAAGTGGAATAAATGAAAGCAACCAAAGAATCAAAAATCCCGCGTGTACAAATACGAATGTGGAGGATAAAAACCGCCCTCCCCACACAAGGCATGCCCCACACCAAAGGCATGAGAGGGATAATCGTAAAGACTCGTGGAGCACCATGCGGCGGGAATTTTGCAGAGACAGGCCCAGACAACCCAAGGATAATAAAAGGGCCAGGCCCCAGCCCCCATACCACAATTCGCCCTCCGCGTTTTTAAGGCCTTCCGGAGCCAGAAAAAGAAAAGCCGTGGTGTGGAGGATTATCAGAACAAACTGACCTAGCAGCCAAAGACCTTCCTGGCGTGAAAGCCGCACATCAAATTTCCTAAAATGAGACCTCTCCACAGGAGATGGCATTTCCCTACCACCCAAATAGGCCGGCCTCCAGCCGGGCATGGCCACCCAGGTCCTTAGCCAGTCCCCAAAGCGACGGGCTTGGCTGCTGAGTCGGGCCAAATATTTCCAGTACTGGAAGTTGGCCTCAAAGGCACTGAAACTCCGCAGTGGGGACGTGATGCCATATACCACGGGACTTTTTTCCGGTTCGAAAGTGCCAAAAAGGCGGTCCCACAGGATGAGGGTGCCTCCGTGGTTCCGGTCAATATATTCCGGATTGCTGCCATGGTGCACGCGATGATGGGAAGGGGTGTTTAAGATCCATTCCAACGGCCCCAAATTCCCAATCAGCTCCGTGTGAATCCAAAACTGATACAGGGTGTTGAAGGCGGCCACCGTGAGCAAGTGCACCGGATGAAAACCCAGCCAGGCCAAGGGCACGTAGAAAAGCCAGGAAAAAAACTGCTGAAACCAGGATTGGCGCAAGGCCACACTGAGGTTGTAGTCTTCGCTTTGGTGATGCACCACGTGGGCCGCCCAAAGAAAATTAATTTCATGACTCAGGCGGTGAAACCAATAATAGCAAAAATCCACTCCTAAAAAAAGAAGCCCCCACATCCACCAAGTGGTCGGAAGTGTTGCCAACCGCCAGTGGTCATAGACGTAGCCATAGGCTGCCACCGTGCCCACGCTCAAAAACAACCCGATCACTTGTTGACCAATTCCACAACTGAGATTGCTGATAAAATCCGGCAAGCGGTACACAGGAATTTTTTTCCTAATGGCCCAAGTCCATTCCAAAAACATGAGCAACATGAACACAGGGATAGCAAGGGCGATGTATTCCAAAATTTCTATTTTTTTTTTGAGGTTAGAGAAAACCTAAAAGCAAAATTAAATGGAGCAGGTTGTGGTTTGCTGCAATTTAAAAATTTCAGGTGGCGCGTCCCCTAATAATGGGGTTTGAGCCCAACAGGCATAATTTTTCAGATAAGGCTATCTTCATTTTTTTGGAAGCCGGATTCCGGGGTTTCTGTTTTTTTCTGTTAAAAAATCTTTTAGAAATGACTCTGAAAAGCTTGAATTTTCACAAGGAAATAGCGGACCACGCCAGTAGGCTATTTTGTTCATGAAAAAATTTGATTAAGAGCTTGATTTTTCAGAAAAAAGTGTACCTTTGCAACCCATTTTTTGCAGGAATAAGCCTAAGAAACAACGCATAAACGTCTTAAAAACAATTACTTAATGCCAACAATTCAGCAATTGGTAAGAAAAGGCCGGGTTAAAGTGGAGGCGAAGAGCAAATCCGCTGCATTGGACAGCTGTCCGCAAAAGCGCGGTGTATGCACCCGCGTGTACACCACCACGCCCAAAAAACCCAATTCAGCCCTCCGAAAAGTCGCCAAAGTGCGTCTGTCTAACGGGGTGGAAGTGATTGCCTACATTCCTGGGGAAGGTCACAATTTGCAGGAACACTCCATCGTGTTGGTACGCGGTGGCCGGGTTAAAGACCTGCCCGGGGTGCGTTACCACATAGTGCGTGGTGCACTGGACACAGCCGGCGTAGAGGGCCGCAACCAGCGCCGCAGCAAGTACGGTACCAAAAGACCTAAAGCCGGTAAAGGCGCTCCTGCCAAAAAATAAAATGAAAATTCAAGATATCGCATGAGAAAAGCCAAACCCAAACCGCGCGTCATACTGCCGGATCCCGTGTACGGCGAGCCGCTGGTCACTAAGTTTGTCAATAACCTGATGCACGAAGGCAAAAAAACCAAAGCCTTCAGTATTTTTTATGAGGCCATTTCCGAAGTGGCCCAAAAATCTCAGGACAACGGTCTTGAGGTTTGGAAAAAAGCCTTAGAAAATGTGACACCTCAGGTGGAGGTGCGCTCGCGCCGTGTGGGGGGCGCCACATATCAGATCCCCCAGGAGATTCGTCCGGCGCGCAAGCAGGCTTTGGCCATAAAATGGCTCATTGAGGCGGCCCGCAAACGCAACGATAAATCCATGAGCCGGCGCCTGGCCAACGAAATTTTGGCGGCTTTCAAAGAAGAAGGGGGCGCTTTTAAAAAGAAAGAAGACACCCATCGGATGGCCGAAGCCAACAAAGCCTTTTCTCACTTTAAGTTCAAATAATCTTTATCCTCTCCGCACCCTCACAATATGTCTGGCAAAAGAGACCTTCGCTACGTCCGCAACATCGGCATCATGGCCCACATTGATGCCGGGAAAACCACCACTACCGAACGCATTCTGTATTACACAGGAAAAACCCACAAAATCGGAGAGGTGCACGATGGTGCTGCCACGATGGACTGGATGCCCCAAGAGCAAGAGCGCGGCATCACCATCACATCGGCGGCCACTACCTGCTTCTGGAATTATCCCACGCGTCAGGGGGATCCCACGCCCGAGTCCAAGCGCTATCAAATCAATATTATCGACACTCCGGGCCACGTGGACTTCACGGTAGAAGTGGAGCGGTCGCTTCGGGTTTTGGACGGGGCCGTGGCCGTTTTTTGCGCTGTGGGCGGCGTGGAGCCTCAATCCGAGACCGTGTGGCGTCAGGCTGACCGCTACAAAGTGCCTCGGATTGCTTTTGTGAACAAGATGGACAGGGCGGGGGCTGATTTCTTCAATGTGGTGCATCAGGTGAAGGAGCGTTTGGGCGCCAAGCCCGTGCCCCTGCAAGTGCCGATCGGGGCGGAAGAAACTTTCAAAGGTGTGGTGGATCTCCTCCGGATGGAAGGCGTGATCTGGGACGAGGCCTCCGAAGGGAAAAAATACCAAGTGGTGCCCATTCCTGATGACCTAAAAGATACCGTGGAAGAATGGCGCCATCATTTGGTGGAAACAGTGGCGGAGCTGGATGAAAGCCTGATGGAAAAATATTTTGAGGATCCGGCCTCCATTACCGAAGATGAAATTGTCTCGGCTCTTCGTAAAGGCACAGTGGCCATGAAAATCACCCCCATGTTGTGCGGTGCGGCATTTAAAAACAAAGGTGTTCAGACCATGCTGGATGCCGTTATCCGCTATCTGCCTTCTCCGGTGGACATTGCAGCCATCGAGGGCACCAACCCCAACACAGGGGAAAAGGAATTGCGCCGGCCCGATCCCGAGGAACCGATGGCGGCTTTGGCCTTCAAAATTGCTACGGATCCCTATGTGGGCCGTCTGTGTTTTTTCCGCATGTATTCCGGAAGACTAGATGCCGGGTCGTATGTGATCAATATGCGCACCGGCAACAAAGAGCGCATTTCGCGCCTCTTTCAGATGCATGCCAATAAGCAAAATCCCATTGAGTATATAGAAGCCGGCGATATTGGCGCGGCTGTAGGCTTTAAAGATATTCGTACCGGAGACACCCTGTGTGCGGAAACCAGCCCCATCGTGTTGGAAGCCATGCAATTCCCCGAACCCGTGATTGGATTGGCCATCGAGCCGAAAACGCAAGCCGATTTGGATAAGTTGGGTGTGGCCCTGAGCAAATTGGCAGAAGAAGACCCCACTTTCCGGGTCAATACTGACCCTGAATCTGGTCAAACTGTGATTTCAGGGATGGGTGAACTGCACTTGGAAATTATTCTTGACCGTCTCAAGCGGGAATTTAAAGTCGAGTGCAACCAGGGCGCTCCTCAGGTGAATTACAAAGAAGCCATCACAGGCTCCTGCGAGCACCGCGAACTCTTTAAGAAGCAAACAGGGGGTCGGGGTAAATACGCCGACATCGTGGTGCGGATTGAGCCCGGTGAAAAAGATGGTTTGGAGTTTATCGATTTGGTGAAAGGTGGTAATGTCCCCCGCGAATACATCCCCTCCGTGGAAAAAGGTTTCCGCGAAGCCATGAATACCGGTGTCCTGGCAGGTTATCCGATGACCAGCCTCAAAGTGACTTTGCTCGACGGTTCTTACCACTCCGTTGACTCGGACTCTCTCTCATTCGAAATTTGCGCCAGGACAGCCTTCCGGGAAGCTTTGCCCAAATGCAATCCTGTGCTTTTAGAGCCCATTATGAAACTGGAGGTTTTAACTCCGGAAGAATACATGGGCGATATCGTTGGCGACCTCAACCGCCGCCGCGGTACCATCGAAGGCATGGACAGCCGGGGCAATGCCCGGGTTATCAAAGCCAAAGTGCCGCTGAGCGAAATGTTTGGATATGTCACTTCACTGCGCACCTTGTCTTCGGGCCGTGCGTCCTCTTCTATGGAATTTTCACATTATGAAATCACGCCGCGCAACATTCAGGATGAGGTTGTGGCCAAAGTGAAAGGAAAAGTAAAAGCTTAATAATGTATCCATGAGCCAAAAAATTAGAATCAAACTCAAATCCTACGATCACAATTTAGTGGATAAATCTGCCGACCGTATTGTGAAAACGGTGAAAAGTACAGGCGCCGTCGTGACGGGGCCCATCCCCCTCCCCACACATAAAAAGATTTTTACTGTGTTGCGTTCGCCTCATGTGAATAAGAAGTCTCGGGAGCAATTCGAACTCAATGCGCACAAGCGCATCATGGACATTATGAACACCACCCAAAAAACGCTGGATGCCCTGATGAAGCTGGAGTTGCCCAGCGGCGTGGATGTGGAAATAAAGGTGTTGTAAAAAGAAAACGCAAAAAACTATGTCAGGAATTATTGGAAGAAAAGCCGGAATGACCTCGGTACACACCCCGGATGGTAAAATTGTAGCCCTCACCGTGGTGGAAGCCGGCCCCTGCGTGGTCACCCAGGTGAAAACCAAAGAAAAGGAAGGCTATAACGCCGTTCAATTGGCATTTGATGACCAAAAAGAAAACCGTGTTTCGGCGCCTCTGAAAGGTCATTTCCAAAAAGCGGGCGTGGCGCCCAAAAAGAAGCTTGCCGAATTTCGAGATTTTTCAAAACCCTTGAATCCAGGGGATGTTGTGGATGCCTCCATTTTTGAAGAGGGGGACTTCGTGGATGTGAGCGGTGTTTCCAAAGGCAAAGGCTTTCAGGGCGTGGTCAAGCGTCATGGATTTGCAGGTGTGGGGATGCGCACCCACGGTCAGCACGACCGCCAGCGCGCCCCCGGTTCTGTGGGCGCTTCCTCTTTTCCCTCCCGCGTGCTGCGCGGCATGCGGATGGCCGGAAAGATGGGTAACAAAAATGTGAAAGTTATTAACATTAAAGTATATAAAGTGATTCCGGAAAAAAACATCCTCTTATTAAAAGGGGCAGTTCCGGGTCCTAAGGGTGGTTATCTCATTATTACAAAATAATTCCCGATATGGAACTCAAAGTCTTTAATCAGGAAGGCCAAGATACAGGACGCACTGTTCAACTGCCGGATGAACTGTTTGCCGTGGAACCTAATACCCATGCTATCTACTTGGATGTGAAGCAGTTTTTGGCAAACCAGCGGCAGGGGACGCACAAAACCAAGGAACGTGCCGAAGTGGCCCGGACCACCAAAAAGGCTTTTCGTCAAAAAGGAACGGGGGGCGCTCGCAGGGGTAGCTACAAGTCACCCTTGATACGTGGAGGGGGAACAGTTTTCGGTCCGAAGCCCAGGGATTATAGCTTTAAACTCAATAAAAAGGTAAAAGCTTTGGCACGCGCCTCCGCGCTGTCACTCAAAATTTCTGAAGGTAACCTCACAGTGCTGGATAAGGTGGCTTTACCCGAGCCTAAAACAAAACTGCTTATCGACTCCCTGAAAAAACTGCAGGCTGTGGATAAAAAATCACTCCTGGTGATTCATGAGCCAGAAAAAAATGTAATTTTGTCGGCCCGAAATTTGACCAAAGCAAAAGTGATAAACGCCTCACAATTAACAACTTATGAAATCATGAACAGCGAAAAGCTGTTTGTGACGGAGGCAGCCATCCCCGTGGTCCAGGCGCTCATTACCCGTTAACTTTTGGTGTATGAAAGAAATTTTGTTGAAACCGATTATCACTGAAAAGTCCACTTCTGCCGCTGAAAAACTCAACCGGTATGGCTTTATTGTGGCCATGGACGCCAACAAGATAGAGATTCGTCAGGCTGTTGAAAACCGCTATCAAGTCAAAGTGGATAAAGTAAACACTCAGCGCCAGTCTGGCAAAGCCGTCAACCGGTACACCAAAAGAAACTTTTTTACCGGACGCCGGCCGCATGTTAAAAAGGCTTTTGTGACTCTAAAGCCAGGGTATTCCATTGATTTTTTCACGAACATTTAAAAATTATAGAGCGCCATGGGCCTGAAAAAGTTTAATCCAGTGACGCCGGGAACCCGCTTCAAAATCATTCCCGATTTTGAAGAAATCACCCGCTCCACCCCTGAAAAATCTCTTATCGTGCCCCTCAAAAAAACAGGGGGTCGCAACAATTCCGGGAAGATGACGATGCGGTATATTGGCGGGGGACATAAGCGCCAATACCGGATCATCGATTTCAAAAGAAATAAAGACGGGATCCCGGCCAAGGTAGTATCCATCGAATACGATCCGAACCGTTCCGCCCGGATCGCCCTGATTCATTACAAGGACGGTGTCAAGAGCTACATTATAGCCCCACAGGGACTCAAAGTCGGCCAGATGCTTTTGTCAGGGCCCGGCGTGCCCCCGGAATTGGGAAACAATCTGCCTTTGAAGGAGATTCCCCTCGGGAGCATCATCCATAATATTGAAATGCGTCCTGGCCAAGGCGCCAAAATAGCACGCTCTGCCGGTTCCTTCGCCCAGCTTACGGCGCGGGAAGAGAAATATGCTACCATTAAACTGCCGTCAGGTGAAACCCGCCTTATTCCTGTAAGCTGCAGGGCCACCATTGGCGCTGTGTCCAACCCTGAACATAATCTGGTGAGCCATGGAAAGGCCGGCCGCAGAAGGTGGCTGGGCCGTCGTCCGCGAAACCGGGGTGTGTCCATGAACCCCGTTGATCATCCCATGGGAGGTGGGGAAGGCCGGGCTTCCGGTGGGCATCCACGTTCGCGCAAAGGCATACCTGCCAAGGGGTATAAGACCCGTCCCAAAAAGAAAACTTCTTCCAAGTTTATTATCGAACGTAGAAAGAAATAAAATATGCCGCGCTCACTAAAAAAAGGTCCTTTTGTAGATTACAAATTGGAAAAGAGAATTTTGGCCATGAACGATTCGGGCAAGAAATCCGTGATCAAAACCTGGTCGCGGCGCTCCATGATTACCCCGGACTTCGTAGGCCACACCGTGGCCGTGCACAACGGTAACAAATTTATTCCTGTGTATATCACTGAAAATATGGTAGGCCACAAGTTGGGTGAGTTTGCCCCCACCCGCACCTTCCGCGGCCACGCCGGTAACCGAAAAAATTAATGCACCATGGGATCCCGTAAAAGAATTGCAGCAGAAAAACGCAAGGCCAAGGCCCGGAATATCTTTATGGCCCGCCTCAGAAATTGTCCTACCTCACCCCGCAAAATGCGTTTGGTAGTGGATTTGATCCGTGGCCGCGACGTGAATCAGGCTTTGGACATTCTTCAGTTTACTAATAAAGCCGCTGCCCCCAGGCTGTATAAATTACTTAAATCGGCGGTTGCCAATTTTGAGCAGAAAACCAACCTACGGGCCGAGGAGAGCGCATTGTATGTGGCCGAAGCCTTTGTGGACGAAGGTCGTATGCTCAAGCGCATTATGGCCGCCCCTCAGGGTCGTGCCCATCGCATCCGCAAGCGCTCCAACCACGTGACGTTGGTGCTGCGCAGCCCCGTTTTCGAACGCCAACTCCAGGCAGAGTCGGAACCGGTTGTTAATGATAATACTAACCCGACTAACGCATAAATTATATGGGTCAGAAAACCAATCCCATCGGCAATCGGCTCGGATACATCAAAGGCTGGGATTCCAACTGGTTTGGAGGCGACGATTACGGGGATAAAATTTTGGAAGACAGCAAAATTCGAAACTACATCGCCCGCCGGCTTAGCCGTGCGGCTGTCTCCAAGGTGGTGATAGAGCGTACGCTCAAAGTCATTACGGTCACCATTCATACCGCAAAACCGGGTATTATTATCGGTAAAGCGGGTCAGGAAGTGGAAAAATTAAAAGAGGAGCTCAAAAACATTACGGGCAAAGATGTCCAGGTCAATATTTTCGAAATTAAGCGCCCTGAGATAGACGCCCGGCTCGTGGCCGACTCCATTGCCCGGCAAATTGAAGGCCGTATGGCTTATAAACGGGCTATCAAATCCGCTATCCAGGCTGCCATGCGCACCGGGGGTTGCGAGGGGATTAAAATCACCATCTCGGGCCGTCTGGCAGGTGCTGAAATTGCCCGCACCGAAACTTATAAAGAAGGGCGCACCCCGCTGCATACTTTCCGCGCTGACATCGATTATGCCCTTTCGGAAGCCCACACCACTTATGGCCGTATCGGCATTAAAGTATGGATTTGCCATGGTGAAGTTTACGGACGCCGCGACCTTTCCCCCAACCTCGGCATCCAACGGGCTGTTCGCAACACCGGTCAGGCAGCAAGCACCGGGGGCCGCGGACGCAAACGCAACAATACCAACGCATCTAAATAATTGAACCCATGCTTCAACCCAAGCGTACTAAATACAGAAAGGTTCAGAAAGGCCGCATGAAGGGCAACAGTACCCGGGGCACTCAGGTGGCTTTCGGTTCTTTTGGATTGAAATCTTTAGAACAATCCCTAATAACCGCCCGGCAAATCGAAGCTGCCCGTATTGCGTTGAACCGTTATATGAAACGGGAAGGCCAGGTGTGGATTCGCATTTTTCCAGATAAGCCTGTCACGCGTAAACCTGCTGAAGTGCGGATGGGTAAGGGGAAAGGAAATCCTGAATTCTGGGCTGCCGTGGTGCTACCCGGTCGTATCATGTTTGAAGTGGACGGCGTTCCGGTGGAAACAGCTCGTGAAGCGCTCAGGCTGGCCGCTCAAAAACTGCCTGTCAAAACCAAGTTTGTAACCCGTGTAGATTATTCTGAAGCTTGATAGTGGTATGAAAAAAGAAGATATTAAAGAGCTGTCCACACAGGATTTGAAAGATAAAGTTGTGGACTTGAAGTCCGAACTGACGGGATTGCGTTTTAACCATAAAGCCAGTCCTCTGGATAATCCTCAGAAAATCCGGAAAACCCGGCGTCTTATCGCGGCCATTCTAACGGAAATCCGTCAACGTGAAATGGCCCCCAAATCTCAAGCATAGCCCTATGGAAACTTCAACGAACAGAAACGCAAGAAAAGAAAGAGTGGGGATTGTCACCAGCGCCAAGATGGATAAAACCATTGTAGTGAGTGTGGTGCGTCGATTAAAACACCCCAAGTACGGTAAGTTTCTTAAAAGAACAAAGAAATTTTATGCCCATGATGAGAAAAACGAATGTCGCGAAGGCGATACTGTCCGCATCATGGAAACACGCCCACTCAGCCGTCTAAAAAACTGGCGTCTCGTGGAAATTGTGGAACGTGCAAAATAATTATTTATGATACAAGCCGAATCCAGACTGAACGTAGCGGATAACAGCGGAGCCAAAGAAGTGCTGGTGATCCGTGTTTTGGGAGGCACACGGCGGCGCTACGCCTCTGTGGGCGACATGGTGGTGGTCACCGTCAAGTCTGCCATCCCTTCCGGCGGAGTCAAAAAGGGGCAGGTTTCCAAGGCTGTGATTGTGCGCACGCGCAAGGAAGTGCGCCGTGAGGACGGATCCTACATCCGCTTCGGCGACAATGCGGCAGTGCTTTTGAACAACCAGGGTGAAATGCGGGGCACCCGTATTTTCGGCCCTGTAGCCCGTGAACTCCGTAAAAAAAATTACTCCAAAATCATTGCGTTGGCCCCTGAAGTTCTTTGATTATGATGAAGACAAAAATTAAAAAAGGCGATAAAGTGGTGGTGATCTCCGGCGACCACAAGGGCGCGCAAGGTGTCGTACTGAAGATGCTGCGTGCACAGGGCAAAGCCATTGTGGAAGGTGTTAATTTAATCTCCCGCCACACAAAACCCAACCCTAAAAATCCGGATGGGGGCATCATCAAGAAGGAGGCGCCCCTGCCCGTTTGCAAATTGATGCTGGTGGATCCGAAAGGCCGTCCCACACGCGTGGGCCGCGTCCGTGACGAAAAAACGGGACAATGGGTGCGGTTTTCCAAAAAAGAAAAAAAAGAAAGCAACCAAATAATGGTGATTAAGTGATGGAAGCCCAATATTCTCCACGTCTTAAAGAGAAATATCAAAAGGAAGTGGTGCCGGCTTTGATGGCTCAGTTTAAATACAAGAACGTCATGCAGGTGCCTAAAATTTCGAAAATTGTTATAAACCAGGGTGTAAAAGGGGCGGTATCCGATAAGAGGTTGATTGATACAGCCGTTCAGGAGCTCACCCTTATTTCCGGACAAAAGGCTGTGCCCACCCGTGCCAAAAAGGATATTTCTAATTTTAAACTTAGGAAGGGTATGCCCGTAGGTGTCCGCGTCACGCTGCGTGGCGTCATTATGTATGAATTTCTGGATCGGCTGCTCACCATTGCTCTGCCCCGCATCCGTGACTTCAAAGGGGTGAATGCCAAAGGTTTTGATGGAAGAGGTAATTACAATCTGGGGGTGCCTGAGCAAATTATTTTTCCGGAGATCGATATTGACAAAGTTTCTAAAATCAACGGATTGGACATCACCTTCGTCACTACGGCCCCCACGGATGAGGAAGCCTATGCCCTCCTCAAAGAGTTGGGGATGCCCTTCAATGCACCTTTTAAAGCAAAGAAACACACTGCATAAAACATATTTCTATGGCTAAAGAATCTATTAAAGCCCGCGAACGCAAACGAGAATACCTGGTGCGCCGTTATGCTGAGAAGCGTGCCCAGCTTAAAGCGGAAGGCAATTATCAAGCCTTATCCCGCCTGCCACGAAACTCCAGCCCCGTGCGGCTCCGTAATCGTTGCAAACTCACGGGTAGGCCCCGTGCTTACATACGTCAATTTGGAATTTGCCGTAATCAATTCCGGGAACTGGCCAACTTTGGCCTTATTCCGGGTGTTAAAAAATCCAGTTGGTAAAGCCAGAACATCATGGATCCGATTGCAAACTTTTTAACAAAAATTCGAAATGCCATGAAGGCAGGGCATTTGGTGGTGGAAGACGAGGCTTCCAACCTCAAGAAAAACATCACTAAAATCCTCTTCGACAAAGGCTATATTGCAAATTACAAATTCGTCAAAAACGATAAGGAGGAGAAAATAAAAATAGCTCTTAAATATCATCCCGTCACTAAAATTCCCGCCATCCGGGGCATTGACCGGGTGAGCACGCCCGGCCGCCGCGTGTATGTGGGTGTGGACGAAATGCCGCGCGTCCTGAATGGTTTAGGTATTGCCATCCTCAGCACTTCCAAAGGGGTGATGAGCGATAAAATGGCGCGCGAGCTGAATGTAGGCGGGGAAGTTTTGTGTTATGTTTATTAAACTTTGATACACCATGTCACGAATTGGAAAATTGCCGGTGTCGTTGCCTAAAGGTGTCACCTTTCAGGTGAATGAAAACAATGTGGTGAGTGTGAAAGGCCCTAAAGGAGACCTGCGCCGGCCTTTTGATCCGGCTATTTCGTTCCGTCAGGAGGGCGACAAAATTCTTGTGCTCCGTGCCACCGACAGCAAAAGGCATAAAGCCCTTCATGGGCTTTCCCGCGCTCTTTTGAATAATATGGTGAAGGGCGTATCCGAAGGGTTTAAAAAAGAACAAGAACTCATTGGCGTGGGTTACAGGGCCGAAGCCAAGGGCCAAATTCTGGAGCTTACGCTGGGTTACAGCCACAGCATTCAATTCGAAATTCCCTCAGAAGTGAAGGTGGAAACAAAATCTGAAAAAGGGAAAGCTCCTCAGATCATTCTCACTTCTGCCGACAATGAACTATTGGGCATGGTGGCTGCCAAAATCCGCTCCTTCCGTAAGCCAGAGCCCTACAAAGGAAAAGGTATCAAGTTTGTTCAGGAAGTCCTGCGTCGTAAAGCCGGTAAGCAGGCCGGTAAAGGCAAATAACCTTATGTTTAATTAAATAGAGTACAGGAAACATGGCAACCCGTTATTCACGCAGAGAGAAAATAAAAATGCGCATCCGCAAAAAAATATTTGGAACTGCGGAGGCTCCGCGCATTTCTGTTTTTCGGAGCAACAAAGACATATACGCTCAAATCATTGACGACCTTAGAGGTTGCACTCTTGTGGCGGCCTCATCCAGGGAAAAAGAACTGGCCGCCTCTGGCAAAAACAAAACCGAAAAAGCTGCAGAAGTGGGGCGACTTCTCGCCCAAAGAGCATTGAGTGCCGGTATTTCCGCAGTTCGATTCGATCGCAACGGTTATCTCTATCATGGGCGGGTTAAGGCTTTAGCTGAAGCCGCCCGAGAGAGTGGTTTGAAATTTTAAAAAATATTTTTATACAGGATGCTCACTAAATACGCAAGAAAGGTAAAGTCGGCCGACTTAGAATTAAAAGACCGGCTGGTGGCCATTAACCGAGTCACCAAAGTGACCAAAGGCGGACGCCATTTCAGCTTTGCTGCCATTGTGGTAGTCGGCGATGAAAATGGTGTAGCCGGTTTTGGGCTGGGCAAAGCCAACGAGGTGACCGATGCCATCACCAAAGGCACGCAGGATGCCAAGAAAAATTTAATCAAGGTGCCCATTATCAACGGAACCATTCCCCATGCCCAGGAAGCGAAATACGGAGGGGCTCGCGTTCTCATCAAGCCGGCAGCGAGCGGTACCGGTGTCATCGCCGGGGGTGCCATGCGGGCTGTGTTGGAAAGCGTGGGTGTGAAAAATGTATTAGCGAAATCCAAGGGGTCGTCCAACCCTCATAATGTGGTCAAGGCTACATTCAAGGCGCTTGAGCTTCTTCGGGATGCCGCTATGGTGGCACATGATCGTAATATTTCTATGGAAAAAGTTTTCAAAGGTTAATGCTATGAGTCGTGTGCGCATAAAATTGGTGAGGAGCCGAATCGGACAGCCCCGGGACCAAAAAGAAACCCTCACGGCCCTGGGTCTTCGCAAAATGCATTCGGAGCGGGAACTGGAGTTAAATCCCGCCTTGGAAGGTATGATTCGCAAGGTGGCCCATTTGCTGAAAGTTGAAAAAATAGGATAATTATGACCATTTCATTATCGAATTTAAAACCTGCGGAAGGTTCAGTAAAGAAAAATAAGCGTGTGGGACGGGGCCAGGGTTCTGGCCGCGGGGGTACCAGCACCCGTGGGCATAAAGGAAATCAGTCCCGCTCAGGGTATTCCCGCAAAAAAGGTTTTGAGGGCGGTCAAATGCCATTGCAACGCCGGATTCCCAAATTCGGGTTCAAAAACATTCATCGTGTGGAGTATAAAGCCATCAATTTGGATGTGCTACAACGTTTAGGAGAAGAGTTTGACCTGACGGAAGTAAATCTTGATTCTTTGCGTGCCCATGGCTTAATATCAAAAAACGACCGTGTAAAAATTCTTGGCCGAGGCCAGATTTCCAAAGCCCTTAAAGTGACCGCTCATGCGTTCTCGGAGTCTGCCAAGAGGGCTATTGAAAATGCCGGGGGTGAAGTTGTAATTGCAGGGGCCTGATGAAAGACCTGATACAGACTTTACGCAACATTTTCAGCATTCCGGAGCTGCGGGAGAGAATCCTCATGACGCTGGGCCTTGTGGCCGTGTACCGGCTTGGCTCCTATGTGGTGCTCCCCGGCATCGACTCTGTACAATTGGCAGCTCAAAACAATGCAGCCTCAGGCACCGTGCTGGATATTTTGGTAAACTTTACGGGAGGCGCATTCTCGCGGGCTTCCATTTTTGCTCTTGGCATCATGCCCTATATCTCGGCTTCCATCATCGTTCAGCTTTTGGGTATTGCCGTGCCCTATTTCCAAAAACTTCAAAAAGAAGGGGAAAGCGGTCGAAATAAATTGAATCAGATCACGCGTTTGCTCACAGTGGGCATCACGGCTTTTCAGGCCCCCGGATACTTGGCTTCTCAGGTGCCGCTCTCGGCCCGTCCGGATACGCCTTTGTGGTGGGTGACCTCTGTAGTGCTGCTGGTGGCCGGCACCATTTTTGTCATGTGGCTGGGGGAGCGGATTACAGACCGAGGTATTGGAAACGGCATCTCCTTGATTATCATGATCGGCATTATTGCCAACTTCCCTTCCGCATTAATTGTAGAATTCGGCTCCAAAATGGAGCCCGACGGCGGCGGCCTTATTCTCTTCCTTGTGGAAATGCTGTTGCTCTTGGCCGTGATTATGGTCAGCATCCTGCTGGTGCAGGGTACGCGGCGCATTCCCATTCAATTTGCCAAACGCGTGGTGGGGAATCGTCAGATGGGTGGGGTGCGTCAGTATTTACCCCTGAAAGTGAATGCTTCCGGCGTCATGCCCATCATATTTGCGCAAGCCATTATGTTCATCCCAATTTATCTTGTAGGATTTGCTACGGATGGCAGCACCACTTGGTTCACGCGTAACTTTTCGGATTATACCTCTTTTTGGTATAATCTCACCTTCGCCGTTATGATAGTTTTGTTTACCTATTTCTACACGGCCATTGCCGTGAATCCCACTCAAATTGCGGAAGATCTTAAAAGAAATGGCGGTTTTATTCCGGGGATCAAACCTGGAAAGAAAACAGCGGAATACATTGATAACGTGATGTCGCGGATCACGCTGCCCGGGTCACTTTTCCTGGCTTTTGTGGCCATCCTGCCGGCTCTCGCCAAACTTGGCAATATCAACGATGCGTTCGCTTATTTTTATGGAGGCACCTCTTTGCTCATTATGGTGGGCGTGGTGCTGGATACGCTTCAGCAAATAGAAAGCCATCTGCTCATGCGTCAGTACGATGGCCTGATGAAATCCGGTCGAATCAAAGGACGCACAGCCGGCGTCGGAATGGCGACCCCAGCAACCGGATATTAAAAAATGTTTTTGGCGCCGATACTCAAAACTCCCGAACAGGTGGATGCTATCGGCCGCAGCGCCCGAATCGTAGGCTTGGCTTTGGCCCGGGTGGCCGAGGCATTGAAGCCCGGTATCACAACAGCTAAGCTGGATGCTTTCGCAGAAGAGGTGATCCGCGATTACGGCGCTATCCCGGCTTTTAAAGGGTACAATGGCTTTCCGGCCACCTTGTGCATTTCTGTGAATGAAGCGGTGGTGCACGGAATTCCCGGTTCCTATGAAGTTCGAGAAGGAGATTTGGTGTCCGTAGACTGCGGTGTACTTCTCGATGGCTGGCATGGAGATTCCGCTTATACATTTCTCGTGCGGGATGTTGAAAAGCCTAAGATAGAATTATGCCGAACCACTTTTGAAAGTTTAGAAAAAAGTATTACTTTTGCGGCCCCCGGAAAAACAGTCGGCGACTTGGGACACTTTATACAGAAATACGTGGAAATGAGAGGCTTCTCCGTCGTTCGGGAGTTGGTGGGGCATGGTTTGGGGCGTCAGCTGCATGAGCCGCCTGAGGTGCCTAACTATGGAAAGCCTGGTCGGGGCGCTGTTTTGAAGGAGGGCTTGGTAATAGCCATTGAACCCATGGTGAACATGGGACAAAGGTTTGTGCGCACATTATCGGATAATTGGACCGTTGTGACGGCCGATGGGCTGCCTTCCGCGCACTACGAGCACACCGTGGCTGTAACGCAGTCCGGAGTTGAAAAATTGTCGGATTTTTCCGCTGTGGAATCCGCCATTTCGTCGAACCCTTATCTCATGCCATTATATGGTTAAACAAGCGTCCATTGAGCAAGACGGCGAAATTGTGGAAGCCCTCTCGAACGCCATGTTTCGCGTGCGACTAAAAAACGGGCATATGGTCACCGCCCACATCAGTGGAAAAATGCGCATGAATTACATTAAAATTCTACCCGGAGATATGGTGAAGTTGGAGATGTCGCCCTATGATTTGTCCAAAGGAAGAATCATCCGAAGATTATAATTAAAATTCTCATTATGAAAGTAAAAGCTTCAGTTAAAAAGCGCAGTCCGGAGTGCAAAATCGTACGTCGGAAAGGCGTTGTATACGTTATCAATAAAAAAAATCCCCGTTTCAAACAAAGACAAGGTTAATCCATGGCACGCATAGCTGGTATTGATTTACCCCCAAACAAGCGCGGCGAAATTGGTCTCACCTACATTTATGGGATCGGCCGCAGCACGGCCCGAAAAATTCTTGAAAAGGCCGGGGTACACTACGATGTGAAAGTGAAGGAATGGAACGATGAACAATTGACTTCCATTCGTAATATCATTAATAACGAATACAAAACGGAGGGAGCTCTGAGGTCCGAAGTGCAGCTTTCCATCAAAAGGCTGATGGATATTGGCTGCTATCGGGGCATCCGGCATCGTGCCGGCTTACCCCTTCGGGGCCAGCAAACCCAATGCAATGGACGCACTCGGAAAGGAAAAAGAAAAACTGTGGCCAACAAAAAGAAAGCCACTAAAAAATAATCGCTGATATTCATGGCTAAAGCAAAAACCACCAAGAAAAAAGTGAAAGTGGATCCCATGGGGGAATGCCATATCAACGCCACTTTCAATAACATTATTATTTCGCTCACCAATTCCAGTGGTCAGGTAATTACCTGGTCGTCCGCTGGGAAAATGGGTTTTAAAGGATCCAAAAAAAATACGCCCTACGCGGCTCAGGTTGCGGCTGAAGATTGCGCGAAAGCTGCCTACGATATGGGTCTAAGGAGGGTGAAGGTTTTTGTTAAAGGGCCTGGAGCCGGCAGAGAATCCGCTATTCGCACACTGGCCGCCCAAAACATTGAAGTGGTGGAAATAGTGGATGTGACACCCATACCTCACAATGGCTGTCGACCCCCCAAAAGAAGAAGAATTTGATTCTGTTTATTTAACATCGAACTATGGCACGTTATAGAGGTCCGAAATCCCGCATTGCCCGGCGCTTCCGCGAACCCATTTTTGGAGAAGACAAAGCCCTGGCGCGCAAAAACTATCCTCCTGGCATGCATGGCCCGCTCAAGCGTCGGAGAAAGCAAAGTGAATACGCCATCCAGTTGCAGGAGAAGCAAAAAGCCAAATACACGTATGGAATGCTGGAGCGGCAGTTTCGCCGTTTCTTTGAGATAGCTTCAGCTATGAAAGGCATCACGGGTCTTAACCTTCTCCGCCTTTGTGAAAGCCGCCTGGACAACCTGGTGTACCGCATGGGCATTGCACCCACCCGTGCCGCGGCCCGTCAGCTTGTAACCCATGGCCACATCACGGTCAATGGCCAGGTCATGAACATTCCCTCCGCCTTAATTAAACCGGGCAGTACCATTGCCGTGAGGGAAAAGTCCAAAAGCCTTGGCGTGATCCGCAGCCATGTCCATAGCACACGCGTGAAGCTGGACTGGATTGATTTTAATCCCAACACGCTTTCAGGAACCTTTATCACCCTTCCAGAGCGCGAACAAATCCCGGAAAACATCAAAGAACAACTCATCGTAGAACTTTATTCCAAATAAACCCATGGCCATCCTTGATTTTCAGAAGCCCGACAAGGTTATCATCAACGACCTGAAACCCGATAAAGGCCTGTTCGAATTCAGGCCCTTAGAGCCCGGATACGGCATCACCATTGGCAATTCCCTGCGGCGCATCCTTCTTTCTTCATTAGAAGGTTTTGCCATTTCCGGAATCAAATTTTTAGAGCCTTCCGTTCCCCATGAATTTTCAACAATCAAGTATGTGACGGAAGATGTCACTGAAATAATTCTGAACCTCAAGAAAGTTCGTCTCAAAAGACAGGTGGAGGGCGTGACGGAAGAAAAAGTGGTGGTGCACTTCAACGAAGGCGGCGATTTTACGGCGGGAGAGATTGGCAAGGCGCTTTTGAACTTTAAAGTGCTTAACCCTGAAATGGTGATTTGCCGCACAGAACCAGGCGTAAAACTTAAATTGGAACTGCATATTACGAAAGGGCGCGGTTACGTACCAAGTGAAGAGACCAAGCCCCTCAATCCGGAGTTGGGTTTTATTGCCATGGATGCCATTTACACGCCAATTCGCAATGTGCGCTACAGCGTGGAAAACTATCGCGTGGAGCAAAAAACCGATTACGAAAAGCTACTCCTGGAAGTAGAAACCGATGGCTCCATCAATCCCAAAGATGCTCTGAAAGAGGCCGCCAAAATTCTTATTCATCATCTCTATCTCTTCACCGATGAGGAAAAGTTGGCCTTAGATACCGAAGATTATGGACGCGAAGAAGAAGAGGAGGAATTGGATGAAGAATTCCTTCGAATGCGCCAGCTGCTCAATACCCCCCTTGCAGAATTGGATCTTTCGGCCCGCGCCCTGAACTGTTTAAAAGCTGCGGATGTGGAAACGTTGGGCGAATTGGTTTCCTACCATAAGAATGACCTCCTGAAGTTTAGAAACTTTGGCCGGAAGTCTCTTCTAGAGCTTGAGGACTTGGTGAAATCAAAGAATCTTGCCTTTGGCATGGACACCTCCAAATATTTGAATAAAAAGAAATAAGCCATGCGCCACGGAAAAAAAGATAACCATCTGGGCCGCACCGTCACGCACCGCAAGGCCCTCCTTTCGAACCTGGCTTCGGCCTTGATCCTCAATAAAAGAATTCGCACTACCCTGGCCAAAGCCAAAGCTTTGAGGAAGTATGTGGAGCCCCTGGTGACCAAAAGCAAAAACAACACACAACACGCCCGCAGGGTCGTTTTCTCGTATCTGGGAAACAAAAACGCGGTTTCAGAGCTCTTTCGGGAAGTGGGTCCAAAAGTGGCCGAAAGGCCGGGCGGTTACACACGTATCATCAAGTTGGAAAACCGAGCGGGGGATAACGCCGCCATGGCTTTCATTGAACTCGTAGATTTTAATACATTGTACACAAAAGACACCAAGTCCCGCACCAAACGTCGCACCCGACGTTCTAAGGCTAAAAAAGCCGTGGAGAGTGTGAGACCTGAAGAAGCCATTAACCCAACTCCTGGAACTTCTTCGGAGAAATCTCCTGATGTCACCGGGCCGGAGACCCCTTCCGAACCACTCCAGGCCGAACAAGAGTCCTCTCAGCCATCCTGAACCGAAAAGAAAAATTTTCAACAAAAAAGGAAGAAAGCCGGCTTTCTTCCTTTTTTTGTATCCCCCGATGAGCTTGTTCATGCCTGCTAAGGCTCGCCTTCTAATGGCCGATGGTACGCGCCTTGAAGGGTTTGCGGCCGGAGCTTCTTCTGTGGCCTCCGGTGAACTGTGTTTTAATACCGCCATGACAGGTTACCAGGAAACATACACAGATCCTTCTTACTATGGCCAGATCTTAGTTTCCACCCATGTGCATATTGGGAATTACGGCATATGGGAAGGTGAGTCGGAGTCGGATAGGATTCAGATTAAAGCCTTGATCTGTCGGAGTTTGTCACAGCATTTTTCCCGCTCTGGAGCCAGAGCTTTAAGTTCATGGTTTGAGGCACAGGGTGTTCCGATTCTTTTTGGGGTGGACACCCGGTATTTGGTGAAGAAGCTGAGGCAGGGAGGTGTCATGAATGCTGTATTGTCAACCCAGGAAGAGGTTTCCTGGGAAGCGCTTCAAAACATCCTGGACAGCACACCCGGCATGGAAGGGCTTGAGCTATCGTCGCATGTATCGGTAAAAAGCCCTAAGGATTTTCCTGTGAAGGATTTTCAGTTTCGGGTGGCTTTGTTGGATCTGGGATTCAAAATGAATATTGTGCGATGTCTTCAGGAGCGGGGCTGCTGGGTGCGCGTTTTCCCCATGGACTCCAAGGCCAGTCAAATTCTTGATTGGCAACCCGATGGCATACTTATTTCCAACGGACCCGGAGACCCGGCCACCCTTCAGGACCAAGTGGAGATCATTAAAGAACTTATCCAAAGCCGGCTGCCGATATTTGGCATTTGCCTGGGACATCAGTTGCTGGCCCAGGCTTGGGGTCTCAAAACTTTCAAAATGCACCATGGCCACCGAGGCATCAACCATCCGATTTTAAATTTGAAAACAGGACGGGGTGAAATCACTTCGCAGAATCATGGATTTGCAGTGGAAATACCCGATGGAGACACCAAGGCCATGGAAGTAACGCATCGGCACCTTAACGATAATACGATTGCCGGCATTCGTTTAAAAGATTTTCCCGCTTTTTCAGTTCAATATCATCCGGAAGCCTCGGCTGGCCCGCACGACAGCCGGTATCTTTTTGATCAATTTACAGCCTTGATGGCCGGCGCCTGACTTCCATGTAAATTTTGCCTTAATTTTTTTATTTATTCGGCTGCTAAAGCAGCGAATCCTGAGAAAATTTCGTCTTGTAAAAAATCGCAGAATTATTTTTTCAAAACATGGTCCTTTTTTTTAAATTTGATGCCAAACTTATAAATTCATTTTCAAGATCTTGAAAGTCAAAATCGTTTAGCTGATGAAAGCTAAAATATTTACTTTTTCAACCATCCTTGTTTTTCTAATTTTTGGGAAATGCTGGTCCCAGTTGACCCTTACCTCCCAAACCGCAAACCAGTACGTGGCCAATCTTACAGGTCCTGGCATCACTTATTCTAATGTGACCTTCACAGGGAGCACGAACGCCATCCGGGCTTTTTCAAATGGCAATTCCACAAATCTGGGTCTGAACAGCGGCGTCGTCATGAGTACAGGCGTTCTTACAGGCACTGGAACACAAAATTTATCGGGACCCTCTTCTAATTTTTTGAGCACCAATAATTTTCAGCCCGGCATTCCTCAATTAAATTCTATTGCGGGCGCTACGACTTACGATGGTATTATTCTTGAATTTGATTTCGTTCCCGTCTCCAATCAATTGAATGTTGAATTTGTATTTGGTTCGGAGGAATACAATGAGTATGTCAATTCAGGGTTCAACGATGCTTTTGCGTTTCTCATTTCCGGACCTGGAATTACTGGCAATCAAAACATCGCTTTGGTGCCATTTACAACGCTCCCTGTCACGATTGACAACATCAACAACGGAAACTGGCCGGGTTGTGCCTTTGGTCCCTGTTTTAACTGCTCTTACTACATAGACAATTGCACGGGGAGTTCTTTGGCTATGGATGGCTTCACGACGGTGCTCACGGCTACGCGTACCGTGATACCCTGTTCCACATATCATATCCGCCTCATGTTGGCCGACGGCGGGGATGGCATATTTGACTCATGGGTTTTTCTGAAGCAGGACGGCTTTTACTCGGCCGGCGCCACGGGGATCACTGTCACGACCACCACCCTTATTCCGGGTGGTACAGCTTATGAGGGGTGTGGCAACAATGTCAATTACTTCACTTTTAGCATTCCCGCCCCTGTTTCAACCAACACTACCATTAATTTCACGATAGGCGGCACAGCCACCTCTGGGGTGGATTACCAGGCCATTTCCAACTCGATCACCATACCCGCTGGGCAAACCAGCGCCAATCTTTACATTAATGCAATTGCAGATGGCATTTCGGAAGGAACTGAAACGGTGACCATCACGGTTCCAATCAATGCCTGCTCCACACAGACCTTTACGATGAACATAGCGGACCCGGTGCCATTGAATGTGAGTGTTCCGCCCAATTTCACTTACTGTTCCGGAGGGCTGGCGGTAGCGGTGACGGCCACACCCTCTGGAGGGCTCGGAACGATTTCTTATTCCTGGAGCAATGGAGCTGGTACGGGTCCAACGGTAAATTTAAACCCCGGAAGCACCACCACTTACACTGTGACGGCCACAGATGCCTGCGGCTCCACGGCCACAGCCCAGACTACAGTCACTGTGAATCCGGCGCCTACCTCTACATTTTCCTTGCCCTCCACAGGGTGCACAGGTCAGCCGGTAACGATCACATATACAGGGAATGCTCCTGCCAATGCAACCTATAATTGGAACTTCGGAGGAGGTACAGTGCAGTCGGGGAGCGGGCAGGGTCCATATACTGTGTCGTTTCCGAATACGGGACCTTTTAATGTCAGCCTGACCGTAACGCACAATGGATGTACGTCCGCCACCACCACGCAGACGATCACTATCAACAATGGATTTACATCCACGTTTACGGCACCCCCCAATATTTGCGCCGGTCAAACAGCCACCATCACATACACAGGGAACGCACCTCCGGGAGCTACATATAACTGGAATTTTGGTCCGGGAGTCGTCATCTCAGGCTCAGGACAAGGGCCCTATGTGGTGCAATTCAACAACCCGGGAAATCCCAACATCACCTTATCTGTAAGTTCCGGAAACTGTTCCTCGGCACCCACCACTGTGCCGATCACGGTGAATCAAATTCCTACTTCTACTTTCACGGCGACTTCTCCGGTTTGTGTTGGGCAGCCTTCCACGATAACATATACGGGCAATGGGGGCACCGCCTCGGTGTACAATTGGAATTTTGGAGGTGGAAATGCTGTTCCCGGTTGGGGTATGGGCCCCCATCAGGTCACATGGAACGCCCCCGGCACCTACACCCTGACACTCACTGCCAATTTAAATGGATGTGTTTCTCCGCCCACCTCTGTTTCTGTGGATGTCATTACAGCGCCAACCAGCACTTTTTCTATCAATCCCTCCCCCCCCTGTGCCGGTCAAAACGTCACCATCACCTACACTGGTAATGCCAGTCCTTCGGCCACTTATTCCTGGAATTTTGGCGGTGGCATTATAGTCAGCGGCACCGGTCAGGGGCCGTATGTGGTGAATTTCCCCAATGCTCAAAATTATTCGTTGTCCCTTCAGGTGAACCAAAATGGTTGTATATCTAACACCACCACTCAAAATGTGGCTGTGTCCCAACCTCCCACAAGCAGTTTTACTACGTCAAGCCCTGTGTGTTTGGGTCAAAATATTACTGTGAACTACACCGGCAATGCCCCCTCCGGTGCTACTTATAATTGGAATTTCGGTAGTGGGGTCGTGGCATCAGGTTCAGGCCAAGGGCCTTATCAGATCACCTTCAATTCTCCTGGCACCTATCCCATCAGTCTCTCCGTAAATAATAATGGCTGCCAGTCGAATACCACCACCCAAAATGTGACTGTAAATCCAGGCCCCTCAGCCAATTTCACTGTTAATCCCACCAATCTGTGTGCCGGCCAAACCGCTACCGTCACTTATACCGGAGGAGCTCCCGCCAATGCTTCATACTCCTGGAATTTTGCAGGCGCCACTGTGTTGAGTGGGAGCGGGCAAGGCCCCTATAATCTTTTGTTCACAAATCCCAATACTTACAATCTTTCGCTCACCGTCACGCAAAATGGGTGTCAATCAGTTCCTGTGACAGTTCCGGTTACAGTGAATCCTATTCCAACGGCCAGCTTCTCCATTCCGAATAATGCGTGTGACGGGGTGCCGGTCACCATCACCTACACCGGTAATGCTGGTCCCGGCGCCACATATAACTGGAGCTTTGGCCCAGGCACGGTGGTCAGTGGAAGTGGACAGGGCCCTTACCAGGTGTCCTTCCCGTTCGGTATTCAAAATGTCAGCCTCCAGGTGTCGCAGAACGGTTGTAATTCCACAACCAATACCCAGCCTATTAGTGTCAATGCGGCACCTTCCAGTGCTTTTAGTGTCAACTCTCCCATTTGTTCCGGACAAAACGCGACCATTACTTACACAGGAGGGGCCCCTCCCAACGTTAGTTACAATTGGAATTTTGGAACAGCTACTGTGGTGTCGGGAAGTGGCCAGGGGCCTTACCAGGTAAGTCTTCCGGGCGTGGGCACCTATCCGATCTCTCTTCAGGTGGTAAGCAGCCAGTGCAGCAGCGCCGTGACCACCCAGAATATTGTAGTGAATGCCAGCCCTGTAGCCTCATTTACTGCAACCCCGGCCACAGTGTGTGCGGGCAGTCCTGTCACTATTACCTTCACCGGCAGCGCTGGGCCCGGCGCTACATACAACTGGAATTTCGCGGGTGGCACGGTGATTTCGGGTTCTGGAGCCGGACCCTATCAGGTTCAATGGAACAGCGCTGGAAGTGTGAATTTAAGTCTTACGGTGACAGAGAATGGGTGTACCAGCCCCCCAGCCAGTCAAAATGTCCAGGTGAATGCAATTCCCTCTTCCACATTTAGCCTTCCCTCTTCGGCATGTCAGGGGCAGCCTGTCACTATCACCTACACAGGCAATGGAACCCCGGGTGCCACCTATAATTGGAATTTTGGGGGAGGTACTG
>JANWWP010000007.1 GCA_025055575.1 Flavobacteriales bacterium
GTAGCCGCGCCCTGCGCGGCGTATCGAAGGGCCGGTGGTAAAAAAAACCTATGTAGCATGCAAGCCATCGCATGGAAAGAACCGCGGCCCTGCGGGCCGCACAATAGCGCGGGGCGTCGATACGGCGCCGGGGGGCACGCCCTGAAACTCTATTAAAAAAAGGACATGTTTGAAAACTGGTTCCAAAAGGGGTTCTGAATTTCATTTTTGCTTTTATTTTTGCCCATATTCGCATGGGGTGCAGATATTCTGTTGCGTTTTTTTTCTTTATTCTGCATATCCTGTGGCCTGAGGCCAGGATTTTGAAAGCACAGTCCCCGCTTTTTTTAGGCAACGGCGCCCTCATTTACACGGCGCCGGGCGCTCTTGTAAAAGTGCGCGGAACGGCGCGCATGGCTCCCGGAACGGAATTTGAAAATCAGGGTATCAGCACCGTGGACAGCACCTTCATCAACGACGGCTGGTGCCATGGGTCGGGTGTGTATCGCGTGGGTTTGCATTGGGAAAACAATGGCGTGTTTCAAAGCGACACATCCTTGGCGGAATTGTGGGGCGCGAACCAGTATATACGCGGAGACTCCGTGACCCGATTCTGGAATCTGGACCTCACGGGGACAGGAGTCAAGACTTTGCAAATCAACAGTTTTGTAAAACATTTTCTGCGGCTGAACGACCGGGAACTGGCCACAGATGTGTATTCGATGAGCGTGCTGCATGCGGACACGGCAGCCATTCAGCGCACTACGGGATTTGTGAGCAGCCTGGATACTGGGAAACTGTATCGGGTGATGGATGCGCCTGTGGACTACCTATTTCCGACGGGCTCTGCGCTGGGCACGCCCCGCTACCGCCCTGTGTGGCTGCGGCCGGCTACCGGCGGTGGGATGGCCATGGGGGTGCGCCTGGCCAATGTGGATGCCAGCGCTGAAGGCTACGATCGCACCCAGGTGGATTCTTTCGTGTGCCAGACCGAGCCGGATTTTTATCACCGCATCCGCCGGCTCCAGGGAAGCCAGGATGTGCGCCTGCGCATTTTCTATGACCTTGGCGCTGACGGCCCCTGGGACGGACTGGCCCAATGGCACAACGGAAACTTCTGGAAAGACCTCTCCCCCACCACTTATCTGCAAACCGCTGCGGAAGCCTGGGTGCAGAAAACCTTTCAAAGCAGTTTTGAACCGGAGCCCTTCATCCTCACAAAGGTGCGGCCCGGCGTGCCTCAGATTGTAGGTCCGGACACCCTCTGCGGCGCATACCTTGGCCAGTATCAAGCCTTGCCGGACAGCAGCCACTGGAGTTATGCCTGGTCCGTGCTAAATGGAACGCTCACCGATCCTGCTGCCACCACATCCGGCAACGGCGTGGTGTGGTATGGCACCGGAGGCCCCGGCCAGGTGAGTGTGGTGGTGACCACGCCCAACGGGTGCAGCAGCTACCCGGGCAGCCTGGCGGTGTGGGTGTGGCCTCAGGTGATTGCGGGTTTTCAATTCAACCCCAACGGAACGTTCGGGTCAGAACCTATTGTATTTGTGGACACCAGCTACAATGCTGTGGGATGGAATTGGGATTTTGGGGATGGTCAAACCTCTGAGATGACCAATCCGACCCACGTGTACAACAACGCAGGTCAATATACCGTGCAATTGGTGGCCACTTCCCCCAACGGTTGCCAGGACACTGCCTATGCCCAAATTCAGGTGATTGACGGCACCTTGATCCCCAACATCATGACGCTAAACAGTGACGGACTGAACGATATCTTTGATGTGAAACTCTCCGGCGTAAAACATTATCACTGTCTGGTGTACAACCGCTGGGGCAATTTGGTGTTTGAAAGCGTCTCACCGCAACTGAAATGGGACGGCTCCACCCTGGCCGGCACCCGCGCCGTGAACGGGGTGTATTTTGTGGTGATAGAAGTGCACTTCCACAGCGGAAATCCCCTCACCTACACCGGTACGCTCACCATCGTGGACTAAGAGCCTCCTTCGCACAACGGAGAAGGATTGGGCCCGTAGGATGAACTAAAAAAACACCGCGGGAAAACTGCCCTGACCACAGGATGCACCGTGGAATCAGTATGACCATCCCATCAGATGTTCCAAATCGCTGGTTGAAAAATCCACGGGATTCTGAGAATGGATGAGCTTTTCGATGAGCCTGTCGTCCCCAAAAAAATGCCGGAGACAGGATTTTTTTAGCGCTGCTTCCAGGTCTTGAAGCAAGGGTTCCAGGATCAGCTCAGGATCGGATTGGTTCCAGGCATCTGAGTTTTGGAGGGCGCGGCAGGCCTTCAAAATTTCCTCCGCACCCGAAAACCCTTCTAATGTGGGCAAAAGATCCAAAATCTCTGGATTTTTGGCCAGAGCCCGCATCATATCCAACACCATAATGTTGCCAGCGCCTTCCCAAATGGGCAGCACCATGCAATCGCGCATGAGGCGCGGCATCACGCCGTCTTCGATATATCCCATGCCACCGATAAGTTCCATGCATTCCCGCACCACGTAAACGCCATTCCAGGCGGTGCATTTTTTAACCATGGGGGTCAGCAGGCGGGCTAAAAGCGCTTCGTGGGCCTGGCCGCATTCGGCCCGGTCATACGCCTGAATGGCCCGCCACAGCAAAGCCAGGTCGGCCAAATATAGGTTCAACAACTCCAGGCATTTTTTTCGGACCAGCGCATGGCTCAATGCAGGGCGGCCAAAAGTGTGACGATACGACAGGAATTGCCAGGCTTCGATGAGAGCCCGACGTTGGTCGGCGACGGCCGTCACGGCATTATACAGGCGGCTGAGGTTGATCATATCGGCCATGATTTTAAAACCCTGCCCTTCTTCACCGTATAATTTCCCCACGGTGTCTGTGAGCAGAATTTCTGCGCTGGCCATGGAGCGCACGCCTAACTTGTCTTTGAGACGGATAATACGCCGCGGATTGGGAGTGCCATCCGGCAGCATCGGCTCCACCAGGAAAATGGAAAGCCCCCGCGTACCGGGAACATCCGGTCGGGTGCGGGCCAGCACAAAAGCAACCTCGGCGTTGGCGTTACTGCAAAACCATTTTTCCCCGTTCAAAAGATACCAGGGGCCATCCTTGCGTCGTGCGGTGCACTGGTTGGCGCCCACATCGCTGCCCCCGGCTTTTTCGGTAAGAAACATGGCCCCCGTGATAAACTGGTTGGGGTCCTCTGTGTAGATGCGAGGAAGGAGCCTTTTTTTATCCGCTTCGTCTCCGTACTTATCCACCAGCAAGGCGGCCCCGTCGGTCATGCATAAGGGACAGTACAACCCGTTTTCGGCCATGGCGTAGTAAAATCCCACCGCAAAACCCGCCGCATGGCGAAATCCTTCAAAATAGCGGCGGACCTCTGGCTGCCACTTCAGCCGAAACATGCCGCTGTGCACAGCGATGTCTTGAAGTTCCCGATAGGCTGGGTGAAAACGTATTTCCTGAATGTCCTCCCCATACCAGTTGCGCAACACAAGTTCGGGAGGATGCCTATCCGCCGCGCGCGCCAAAGCCTCCATGTCTGTGGCCGCCCTCTGTCCGATGGCTTTTTTCAAAGGTTCCAGACGGCCGCAGATTTCCGGGGGAAAAATTTCTCTCCACAGGCGATGAAGCCATTGATCGGAATCATAAAAGTTCGAAGACCGGTGAAACCCAGGTTGCAATACAGAAGCAGAGGACATAACAGGTACAAAATTGCAGGCCAGAATCGTTGGGCGCAAATTCGGTCGAATAGCTTCTTATTACCTTTGTGGCGGCCAGCGGATGTGGCGGAACTGGTAGACGTGCCAGACTTAGGATCTGGTGCCGCAAGGCGTGGGGGTTCGAGTCCCTCCATCCGCACTTTTCAACCTGCATCAGGGGAAAAATACCTTTCCACAGAAGACTTCCGTTTTACAAAAAGCAGAACTTTTGCGGGATGTTGGCCTTTGGGAAGGCACCTGTGTGTTTTTTATTTGCGCTGGCTATAATGCCGCCTATTTGGCCTCAGACCGGCAGCCGGGCCGAATTACAAAGACGCCAGAATCAACTGCTCAAAGAGCTGGAGACGGCCAATAAAGAATTAAAAGCCACGGGCAAAAGCCTTGAAGCTGTGAGTCAGACTATGCGCCAGCTGGATAAAAAAATCGGTTTGCGCGAAGCGCTTATCGCAAATTACCAAAAAGAACTTGGGCTCCTCCACCGAAAAATTGACTCTTGTGCGCTGGTGGCCGGCCACTTAGAAAACCGCTTGGAGAGCATAAAAAAAGATTATGCGCGCATGGTGGTGACAGAATATAAAATGCTGAGTCCCCACGACGAAAGCCTCTATCTTTTAGCGGCGCGCGACGTGAACGATGCCTACCTGCGCCGCTCCTACTTTAAAGCCATGCGCAACTACCGGCGTTATTTGGCGGCCGAGGTGACGCAAAAACAGGCTGAGTTGGCCGATGTGCTGGATGTGCTGCGCAGAGCGCGCCAAGAAGCAACGGATGCCCTGCGCCAGCAGGAAATGCAAAAAGCCTATTTGGCCGCTGAAATGGCTGAAAAACAAAAACTGGCCGCCCAGCTCAAATCCAGGGAAAAAGAAATTCGGCAATTGATTGCAAAAAAAGAAAAAGAAAGGCGGGAGCTGGAAGCCCGTATCAAAAAGCTCATAGAGGAAGAAATTGCCGCCGAAAAGCGCCGCGCCGAAGCACGGGCTGCCAAAGAAAAAGCCCGCAGACCGGCTTCAGAGGCGCCCAGCCCCCCCAAAGGAGAGCGCCGGCCCGCAGAACTCCGTGCCACCCCCGAATCGGCGGAGCTTTCCGACGCTTTTGAAAACAATCGGGGCCGTTTGCCCTGGCCTGTCGAACGCGGTGCCGTGGCGTCCGGTTTCGGCGTACAGGCCCACGCTTTCCTACGCAACGTCCAGGTGCGCAATGATGGCATCGATATTGCTGCCCCGGCCGGTGCCACCGTGCGCTCTGTTTTCAAAGGAACGGTGACAGGGGTGTTTCCGGTGCAAGGTTTTGGCAATGTGGTCATTCTGCGTCATGGCGAGTACCTCACAGTGTATGCCAATCTGGATAAAGTCCATGTAGCCCGCGGGGCTCAGGTTTCGGCCCGACAGGCTTTAGGAAGTCTGCCCACAGGCGACAGCCAGACCACCATGAATTTTCAGATTCGCCAGGGTGCACAAGCCCTCAACCCTCTGAGTTGGCTCCAACAATAAGGTATTTTTTCTGCATTCGTGCTAAAAGTCAAGTAGACGGCCACGGCCCATGGTCTTTGAAAAGTTTTTTTGTTCTTCCCCTATTCCCACAGTAGTTGAGGATTTATTAACAAAAAAAATTAGGATGGCCAGCGGTTCTACTTTTGCTTCGTGGTCTTCACCGACAACGAACTTGAAATCCTCTGCCGTCAGGTGCGCAGGGACATTATACGTATGACCTGGCGGGCCGCTTCCGGCCATCCGGGAGGCTCCTTAGGCTGCACCGAACTCCTGGTGGCCCTGTATTTCCGCATCATGGAATACCGGCCCCACCCTTTTAATATGGATGGCGTGGGCGAGGATATATTTTTCCTGTCCAACGGCCACATTTCGCCCGTTTGGTACAGCGTGTTGGCCCGTAGCGGCCACTTCCCCCTCAGCGAGCTGGCTACTTTTCGCCACATCAACAGCCGGCTTCAGGGCCATCCCACCACCCACGAAGGCCTGCCCGGTGTCCGCGTCGCCAGCGGGTCCCTGGGCCAGGGTTTGTCGGTGGCCGTAGGGGCCGCTCTGGCTAAACGCCTCAACGGCGACCAACGCTTCGTCTTCAGCCTCCACGGCGACGGCGAAATTCAGGAAGGCCAGATTTGGGAAGCCGCCATGGCCGCGCCCAAGTTTCAACTGAACCGCCTCATCAGCATCATTGACCTGAACGGCCGCCAGATCGACGGCAACACAGACGATGTGATGCCGCTGGGCGACCTGAGAGCTAAATGGGAATCCTTTGGCTGGCACGTGGCCGCCATGAACGGCAACAGGCTTCCGGAAGTTATAGCCACCCTTCAGCGCCTGATGCATGAAGCCGAAGACCGCCGGCAACCTACCATGGTGCTCATGGTCACCGAAATGGGTTATGGTGTGGACTTCATGATGGGCACCCACAAATGGCATGGCGTGGCGCCCAACCGCGACGAAGCCCTCCGCGCCCTTTCCCAGCTCCCCCCCACCCCTTTTGGAGATTTCGAACCCCTCGACCTTGTGTAACGCATGAACCCCTTTCCTCAACTGGCCGAAAAAGACACACGGAGCGGTTTTGGCGATGCTCTTTTCAAGCTGGGTCAAACCCATCCGCGCGTGGTGGCCCTCACGGCCGACCTGGCCGGCTCCCTCAAGATGGACGCCTTTCGCGAGGCTTTTCCTGAACGATTCTTCCAAGTGGGCGTGGCCGAGGCCAACATGATGGGCATCGCTGCCGGCCTCACCATCGGAGGCTACATCCCCTTCACAGGCACCTTTGCCAACTTTTCCACAGGTCGCGTATACGACCAGATCCGCCAATCCATAGCCTACAGCGGCAAAAATGTAAAGATCTGTGCTTCGCACGCTGGCCTCACCCTCGGCGAAGACGGAGCCACCCATCAAATTCTCGAAGACATCGGCCTTATGAAAATGCTGCCCGGCATGACGGTCATCTGCCCGGCCGATTACAATCAAACCTATCAGGCCACCCTCGCCATTGCCTCGTGGCCCGGCCCGGTCTATCTGCGTTTCGGACGTCCCAAATGGCCCGTGTTCATTCCCATGGACCTGTCTTTTCAGATCGGCCGGGTTCAGATCCTGCGGCCCGGGTCCGACGTCACCCTTGCCGCCACAGGCCACATGGTGTGGATGGCCCTCCAGGCCGCTGAGATTCTGGCACGTGAAGGGATTGAAGCCGAAGTGCTCAACGTACACACAATCAAGCCATTAGACCAAGAAACGATTCTCCGTAGTGTGCGGAAAACAGGCCGTATCGTCACCGCCGAAGAACACAATCTTTGGGGGGGCCTGGGCGAAAGCATCAGCCGTCTGCTCTGCATGCACCATCCGGCGCCCCAGCGCTACGTGGCCGTGCAGGACCAATTCGGGGAAAGCGGCAAACCCCACGAATTGCTCATCAAATATGGCCTCACCGCCGAGCGCATCTGCGAAGAAAGCATTCAGCTCCTGCGCAGTTCTCAGTAGTTTTTCTTAGGCCGCCTCATCCGTCTTCGCCTGCAAGTCCGCGGTGGCGTGCGGGGGGCGGCGCGGGCCGGCCGGGAGCTTCCTGCCGGTCGCTCTGTCCGGCCTCCGCTGCCCAAGCCCGCCCGCCCCTTGCGGGCTTTCCGGCTCCGCCGGGGCGGATTTCCTGGTCCCCCACCGTTCCCTGAGTAGGCTTGCTGTGAAAGCCGTATCGAAGAGCGGTCCCTGAGTAGCCGCGCCCAGCGCGGCGCATCGAAGGGCCGGCTATAAAAATACACCCACCGGTCCCTGAATAGGCTCGCTGTGCAAGCCGTATCGAAGAGCGGTCCCTGAGTAGCCGCGCTCCGCGCGGCGTATCGAAGGACCGGTTCCACACATCCTTCATAGCTTACATGACCGGCATGGTCGGAGTCGGAGCCCTGCTTTCCCGGCCAGGGCGGGGCTTCGATACGGCGCCTAAGGCGCCTACTCAGCCACCGCACGACCGGTCCCTGAGTAGCCGCGCCCTGCGCGGCGTATCGAAGGGCCGGTTCCCAAAATCCCTTTAAATGAAAGGATTGTATCCATCAAAAAAAACAGGGCCCTCACCGCGGAACGATATGATATAGGGGGGCTCCTTTCTTCCTCAAAACAAAGCATCCCGATCCAAAAAATTCCATTTAAAAAATTGCATTATTCCAATGCCAGGCCTTGCGCCAAGGCTTCCAGAGCCGCAGCCACATCCGCAAAAGTATTGTAGAGCGGCACCGGGGCCAGGCGCAGGGTGGCCGGCTCCCGCCAGTCGGCCACAATATGCCGGCTTTGAAGATGGCGGAAGACCCGGCGGCCCACATCTTCTGCCACAAACTGCAGCGACAACTGACAACCCCGTTGCTCCGGATCATCCGGCGTGATCAATTTAAAAGGTGCCGGGGGGAAAGCCTCCGACAAGGTGCGTAGGCCTTTCTCCAAAAATCCCGTCAGCGCCAGGCTTTTCTCGCGAAGGGCGGACATGCCGGCCTCCGAAAAAATTTCCAATGCCGCCAAATGGGCGGCCATGTTGAACACCGGGGCATTGCTCAGTTGCCAGGCCTCGGCCCCGGGAGCCGGATCAAAGCGGTCTTCCATACGAAAACGCGTGCGGGCATCGGTGCCCCACCAGCCTTCCAGGCGGGGAATGTCGGCGCGCCCGCCGTGCATGTCGTGCACAAAAAGGCCGCCCACGGCTCCGGGTCCGCTATTCAGGTATTTATACGAACACCAGCAGGCAAAATCCACTTGATCCGCGTGCAGGTTCAACGGCACATTCCCCACGGCATGGGCCAGATCCAGGCCAAAGAAAGCGCCCACTTCGTGGGCTGCATGGGCCAGGAGAGCCGGCCTGAAAAACCGCCCGCTCAAATAATGGACCCCGCCCAGAACCACCACGGCCAGTTCCTCACCCAGGTCCCGAATAAATGCGGCTATGTCTTCTTCAGACATGGCGTTGTCGGGCAACTCCACGACGGCCTCGGCCGGATCCAAACCATGAAACCGGGCCTGGGAACGAAAGGCATACAGGTCCGAGGGGAAAGGACGGCGTTCACACAAAATTTTAATCCGGCGGCCCCGGGGCCGGTAAAAACTGGCCAAAAGCAGGTGAAGATTGGCCGTAAGCGAGCCCATAGCCACGCATTCAAAAGGATGGCAGCCTAAAAGCCGCGACAAATGCTCCGAAAAAAAGGTGTGGTAGTGATACCAAGGCCTTTTCCCTTCAAAATGACCATCCACCGCCAGCGTGCGCCAGGCTTCCAGCTCTTCCTCAAGGTATGTGGCAGCGCGCCGCGGCTGAAGCCCCAGAGAATTGCCCGTGAAGTAATGCACCGGCCGGCCACTCCGTTCCGGAATGTAAAATTTTTCCCGGAAAGGCGCCAGCGCATCGGCCGCATCCCGTTGTAGGGCTTCCTGGCGCCAGGCTTCGATGTAAGAGGCTGCCCGGCTCATGAGGAGCAAAAATACATGGCCGCTGACTGGCCGGATTATTGGTTTGATAGTTTTTGTGGTGCTTTCAAGGCTTTTATTAAAGGAAATACATAAGTTTCAAAGTTTTTTATTTCAGGAATTCTTTTTTACTTTATTTTATTTTGTATTTCTAATTGTTTCCTGAACATGCCTGCACAAAAGATACATGGAGCCACATCAACCCCCGATTCTCTAAAAGGCCATCTCTGGAAAGCAGCCGATAAGCTCCGTAAAAACATGGACGCTGCCGAATACAAGCATGTGGTGCTGGGGTTGATATTCCTGAAATACATATCCGACGCCTTTGAAGAACTTTACCACAAACTGAAAGAAGGTAAAGACGAGTACGAAGGAGCCGACCCCGAGGACAAAAATGAATACATAGCCGAAAAAGTGTTTTATGTGCCACCCTCTGCCCGCTGGACATGGCTGCAAGGCCGTACCAAACTGCCCACCATCGGCAAAGACATTGACGATGTCATGGATGCCATTGAGAAAGATAATCCCTCGCTCAAAGGCGTACTACCCAAAGTGTATGCACAAGAAAAGCTCGACAAAACTTCACTGGGCGGGCTGATTGACCTTATCGGGACTGCCACGCTGGGCACCCAAGAAGCACAGACAAAAGATTTGCTGGGGCAGGTTTATGAATATTTCCTTGGGCAATTTGCTTTGGCTGAAGGTAAAAAGGGCGGGCAGTTCTATACTCCCGAAAGCGTGGTAAAATTATTGGTCGAAATGCTGGAACCCTACGAAGGAAGGGTGTTTGACCCCTGTTGCGGCAGCGGGGGCATGTTTGTGCAAAGCGAAAAATTCATCAAAGCCCATCAGGACCGCTACAAAAAACTCCCCTCCACCGGAGGGGTGAAGGGGTGGTTAAATCCCTCCGACCGCATTTCCATTTACGGGCAGGAGAGCAATCAGACCACCTGG
>JANWWP010000036.1 GCA_025055575.1 Flavobacteriales bacterium
GAAAATTTTACAGGCCAATGAAATTGGCATGAAATTTTAAGGTTCCATTTAAATTCCATATAATTTTGAACGTGAAGAAATACTGGATTTGAAACGTGAAAAGCTTTCGAAAAACAAAAAATTTGCTTCAGAAGTTTATGAATTACATGCCACGGTATTCTTATCATTTTACGATGAAAGGGCTTTTGGCAGCCGCCGTCATAGCGCTTGCCTCATGCCGCACCCAACATGCCTGGATAAGGTTTGATCAGGCATCTGATTTTGAAGTTTATCAGCCCGCGCGCAGGCAGGCCTGGCCTTTTTCCCGTTCCATGCCGTACGACAGAGATTTTAAGGTCAGCAAAATTTTCCGTTCCTGGACCACGGCCTATCAATTTCCATTTGTGGTGGTGTTTTCCGGGGCTAAAGAAAAATTTCGTTTTGAAATTTCGGGACGCATTCCCGAGGCTACGGACTCCTTTCATGCGAAGGTGTTCTGCACGGCTCGTATTCGGGAAAAGGATTTTCCATTGTTTTTTGTAGGTATTCCCCCGTTGGTGTACAATGTGATGCCTCCTGATAAATATGAAAATTTCTTTTTTGGGAAAGTATATTCTTCGGACAGCCTGAAATTTGGTCATAGTTTTTTTGCAATCGGAGAGCCCCCCTTCATCTTGATGCCGCGCCAGATGAGCGAAGGATATCTTATGTTGGACACCACTAAGTTTGCCATAGTAGGCGTCAACAGCGTCGCGAATCTAAAAGGGGATAGGCCGGTATTCACTGGGCACATTGTGGGTTTTGAAGTGTACGATGCACACAAAGAAAAACTCGTGATGGGGGTGAGCGCTGTGAACGAAGGACGCGTCTGGCTTAGGAAAAACCTCACGACAAAGGAAAAAAACCATCTGATGGCCTTGGCCTCCGCCCTGCTGCTGCGGCGAGATCTGAAAGAAATCCATCAAAATGTAAAGAGCGGCTTTCAACCTTAGTTGCTTTCTCTAAAGGTTCTATAATCGTATGGCCTGGTTTAACTTATTTACTTTTTCGGTTTTAAAACATTTAAATAAAAAATTACTTATACTCCTTTACGATTTAAAATGAATTTACAGAATATTTCCCACTTACCTTAGCTGCGGGTGATCATCTGCTAGAAATGGAAAAAACGGATTTTTTTTCGGAAAATCTTACTTTATTATTTTAACCCCAGGATATTTGCTTTTATCAAAGACAAACTGATTATCGGCTACCTCCGGGTTGCTTTCCATGGTTTTTATGCTGTATGTGTAATCAGACCCGTTTTTACCCCGGATCATGGCCTTTTGCACCTGAAGTTTGCCTTCATCAATGTACAAACGGATGATGGAGTAATCTTTTTTCTTAGGTTCTAAGGGATACAAGTCCACCACTTTGAGGCTGGGCATGGATTTATCTTCCTCGTTCAGCCGGAATTTAAATCCTTTTTCGTAGATGGTTAAAATTTTTTCAGGGGTCACGCTTTCTTCATCCAGGTCGTCCACACTTTGCAGCTGGGCTTCGTTGCTGGCTTTCATGTAGGTGTAAATATTTTGGCCATCGCAGAAAATTTCCTGACCGTCAAATTTCAAATGGTATTTGTTGCCTTTGACGGTGAGCACGCCTTCTTTGGTTTGATGGAGGTTTTGTTCCCGGTTGTGCAGGACGAAGGAAAAATTGAGTTTGTAGGCTTTCAGACTTTTAGTTTTGTTTGAAAGTTTATCAAGGATTTCCTTGGCTTTTTTGTCGTTTTGGGCGGAGGCCGATGTGAAAGCAAGGAAAATAAAAGACGGGAACAACACCGTAAAAGACAGTTTGTGCCAACGCATGGGATTTATTTTTTACCTGGAGTTCAAATACCGTTCCAAAGTTTCCAAATCCTGGATCAACACCTTCCGGGTTTTGGAGCCTTCGCTGGGGCCTACAATGCCGGCGTGTTCCAGCTCGTCCATAATGCGGCCCGCTCGGCTGTAGCCCAGACGCATGCGGCGCTGGAGCATGGAGGTGCTGCCCTGCTGGGTTTGCACCACTATGCGGGCGGCTTCTTCGAACAAAGGATCCCGCCGGCCCGGTTCAAAATCAGGGCTGGGTTCTTCAGGGCTTTCCATCGGAGCTTCGGGCAGTTCAAACGGACCAGGGTAGCCGGGCTGATTTCCAATGAATTCACACAGGCGTTCCACTTCTGGCGTATCCACGAAGGCACATTGAAGGCGCACCAGATCGCTGCCCAGGGACAATAGCATATCGCCGCGTCCGATGAGCTGGTCAGCTCCGGAAGCGTCCAGTATGGTGCGGGAATCCACTTTAGCCGAAACCCGAAACGCAATACGGGCCGGGAAGTTGGCTTTGATGGTGCCTGTGATAATGTTCACAGAGGGCCGCTGGGTGGCAATGATGAGATGAATGCCCACGGCACGGGCCAGCTGGGCCAGACGCGCGATGGGCATTTCCACTTCTTTACCGGCCGTCATGATCAGGTCGGCGAATTCGTCCACCACCAATACAATGTAGGGCATGTAGCCATGCCCCAGCCGGGGATTGAGACGGCGGGCTACAAAGCGGGCGTTGTATTCCTTGAGGTTGCGCACTCCGGCTTCTTTGAGAAGGTCGTAGCGCCGATCCATTTCCACACACAGCGACTGCAAGGTGTGGATCACTTTTTTTGTGTCGGTGATGATGGGTTCTTCGCTCCCGGGAAGCTGCGCCAAATAATGGCGTTCAATTTTTTGATACAGAGTGAGCTCCACCTTTTTGGGGTCCACCAGCACAAGTTTTAGCTCTGCCGGATGTTTTTTATATAAAAGGGATACCAGGATGGCGTTGATGCCCACGGATTTTCCCTGACCTGTGGCGCCTGCCATGAGCAGGTGGGGCATTTTGGCCAGGTCGGCTACATAGGTTTCGTTGCTGATGTTTTTGCCCAGGGCGATGGGCAGATCCGCGGTGCTGTTCAAAAATTTCTCACTTTCCAGCACGGATTTCATGGACACCACTTCCGGATTTTGATTGGGCACTTCAATGCCTATGGTGCCTTTGCCAGGAATGGGTGCAATGATACGAATACCAAACGCGGCCAGGGAAAGGGCAATATCATCTTCCAGGCTTTTTATTTTAGAGATCCGAACTCCGGCCGCCGGAACAATTTCATAAAGGGTTACCGTGGGTCCAATGGTGGCTTTGATGTGTTCTATGGAGATGTTGTAATTGGCCAGGGCCGCCACAATCCGGTTTTTATTGGCCTCCAGTTCCTCTTTTGACATGCGCACGGACCCGCTGCTGTGCTCCGTGAGCAACTGGGTGTCCGGCATGCGATAGCGCGAGAGCTCCAGCCGTGGGTCATAGGGGCCGGAGGGAGCTTCTTCCATGTCTATGGTCTCCGTAGGAACCGGAGTATCTGGAGATAATTCCAAGTCTTCGATGTGTTCAAGGCCTTCCACTGAAAACGTAGGTTCCGCCGGGGGATTTTTTTCAACAAGGGAAGCGGGCTTCATTTCCTGGCCGCCCACTTCAAATTCCACCACCTGGGGTTGCTCAGGCTCTATTTCGGGGGATGGTTCAGCTGAGGAAGGGAGATGTTCTGGTTTTTCCGCTTCGGGAATTTTTTCTTCAGCAATCGCTGGGGGATCCACTGGGGGGTAGGAAGGCTCCTCCTGCGCCACTTCCTTAACTTCGAATTCAAAATCTTCCGGCAGCTCCTGTGGGGAATTTTCGGGATGGTGTAAGGGTACTTTAATTCTTTGAACTGCCGGCTCTTCCTCGGACACATCTGGATCTTGCTGAGTTTCTTCATCGCGTGGCGGCTCTTTTTTGCGGACCAAAAGCCTTTCCAGCCAAAGTCCGACGCGGCCAAAGGTGACGTTAAAAGCCAGCATCACAAACAAGGCGGCTGAGAAAATGAGCACCAGAATGACACCCGGCTTTCCGATATTGGCTTCTAAGTAGGTGGCAGCACCATAACCAAAAAGTCCTCCTAAAATATCCAAATTGCTTCCGTAGGCTATAAATCCTAGGAAAAGATTTATCCAAAAAAAGAAGAAAGAGGCCCAGCCTAAATATTTCCAAAATGACACCGGCCGAAGGGCCCACAGGAGATACAGTCCGGCAAGAAAAAGACCGGGAATCCAGGCCATCACGCCCAGCCCCAGGTGGGTGAACAAGAAGCCGGAGAGGATAGCGCCCAGGCGGCCCATCCAGTTGTGATAGGCCTGGCAACCCACGCAACGGCCGGTTTGAGCTACAGCGGCATCGTACCGATACGTGAATAAAAAGGAAATACAACTAATGAATAAAAAAATAGAAAAGCCCAAAAGAAGAACTCCCATAATCCTTCGTGTCACCGGATTCTGCCAGAAGCTGCGCCAAGAATGCCAAAGCCCGGATTTTTTAGGGGTACGTCCTGGTGGGTTCGGGTTTGAGCTTGTTGACTTCGGTTTGTTTTTCGCTGATTTCAAGGTGTTGGGCATGGGTTCCTAGGCTTGGCCGGAATTTCAAAAGGAATGATTATCAAAATCTTGAATTCAAGGCTATGGAATTTTCAAAAGTACGGCTTACAAAAATTGTCCGGGATCAAAAATCCAGCGGTTTTCAACAAAAGACGCTGAAAATCCCTTTCAGTTTTTTAGCAAATCAGTCCATCGGCTGGAATACGCACCGTCCACTTTGGCCAGGGCGTTCACAAAATCCGTGATTTCGGCTTTGGGTGCGTCTTTGCATAGAGCCAACAGTTCGTCCCGCTTGGCATTGAGGAAAATTTGCAACAACACCCCGTTGGGCCTTTGACGGAATACATTATCTATCAGGCGTGCCGCTTCTAAAGCTGTTTTCCGCTTGTTTTCAAAATCCGTGGCAAATTGGTCGAGGCCGTTTCGATGGTAGTCGTACATGAATTTTCGGTAATCCTTAAATCCCGCGTTCAACATATCTTCTATCATCCAATAGCGGTTGCGGAAATTTTCCTGGGCTTTCCACCCCGGCGCATCAGACCCCTGGGCGTTGAGTACCACATTTTGGGCTTTCTTGAAATAAGGGGTGCCGCCTTCCGGAGCAAAAGAGTCGTAATCCAGTCCCAATATGTAATACACATAAAAAGCCAAAACCCCTGTCAGGTTGGAAAGGTAGGCTTGTTCGGAGTACTCCATAAACTGAAAAGGCACGTAGGTGAATACAAAATCCTGGTCCTGAATATTGAGGATAGGGGAGTAGTACATGGAACCAAATACAGGCCGCCGTGCAGAAACCTGCAAATTGGCTTTGTACGTATCATTTCCGCGGCTCTCCAGAACATTAATAAAGAAACTGCAGTCTATTTTTTCTTCCGGCTGGAATACATCCGTCGTCCAACGTGTGTTGTTGATAAAATTGCGGACGGCTTTTTCAAGTTCTTTAAAAACATTAGGATCCACATTGGTGATGGCCGTGAACTGAACCTTTACGTCGGCCCGCAATTCCTGGGCCTTCAGGGCAGCCGGAAAACCCCACAGAAGAAGGAAGAGGCATCCCAGGATTTTATGCCTTGTGTTCATGCAGCCTATCAAAGTAATATTGAGCGATATGCTTAACGAGCTGGACCGCAATTTTATTTTTAGATGATTTGGGAATTTCGATAATACTGCCTCGGCGGTCCAGGAGCCAGACGTGGTTGGTTTCCGAGGTCAGACCGGCGCCTTCCTCTGCCGCACTGTTGGCTACGATCATATCAAGGTTTTTGCGCTTCAGTTTCTGAATGGCATGAGCCTGCACGTTCTCACTTTCAAGAGCAAAACCTACCACCAGTTGTTTATCGGTTTTCTCCGATGCCATCGAAGCTACGATGTCGGGATTGGCAGAAATGGCAAGATGATCGGGCAAATATTCCTTTTTAATTTTTCCGGAAGCGCGCTCCACGAAGGCAAAATCGCTCACAGCCGCGGCGCCTACAAAAATGTCCCAATCGTTTTTTATTTCCTTGCAGGCCCGAAGCATTTCCGCGGCGGTCTGAACGCGGGTGATCGCGCAATCGTGGGGCGGATTTTTTTCCATGGGGCCGCACACCAGATGGACACGGGCGCCTGCGTTGCGGAAGGCATGGGCCAGAGCCACAGCCATGCGACCGCTGGAAGCATTTGTCATGTACCGCACAGGATCCAGAAATTCCCGGGTGGGCCCTGCGGTGATGAGCACACGACGGCCTTCCATGGAAGGCAAATCCGGAGCAAAAGCTTCCAGCCGGTCGAAAATAAATTCGGGTTCGGCCATGCGTCCCTCGCCTTCGAGGCCGCTGGCCAAAGGACCCGAGTCTGGAGGCAGCCAGCGGACGCCCCAGCGTTTGAGTTTTTCAAGATTTTCCTGATTGGCAGGAAAACGGTACATCTCCCGATCCATGGCCGGCGCCGCGAAAACAGGGGCTGTAGTGGACTGGAGAATAGCGAGAAGCAAATTGTCGCAGTGGCCGCCGGCCCACTTGGCTAAAGTATGGGCTGTCAAAGGAGCGACCACGATGCGATCGGCCTGCTGCGCCAGATGAACATGCTGATTCCAGGCGCCTGTGTCGGGATCAAAAAAACCGGTCAAAACCGCCTGGCCTGACAGTGATGCCCAGGTGACGGCGCCCACAAACTGAAGCGCTTCAGGCGTGGCCACAACCTGAACATCATATCCTGCCCGCTTAAAAAGCCGCAGCAGATACACCGATTTGTAGGCCGCTATGCCGCCGCAGACGCCCAGAACGATCCGGCCCTGCGCCATGGGCTGAAATTCAGTTCTTGGCAGCGGAAGGGGAAGGTTCCGACTCCGCTTCCTTGAATATCAGTTTTCCTTCCAAGAATTCCTGTGTGGCCAGCAGCGTTGGCTTAGGCATTCTTTCGTATTGACGAGAAAGTTCAATTTGTTCTTTGTTCTCCGTCACTTCCTCCAAACTGTCCGAATAACTTGAAAACTCTTCCATTTTTCTGGAAATTTCCTCTTTAAGGCTGCGCTGGATTTGGTCGGCCCTTTTGGAAATAATGGCCACAGATTTATAAAGATTGCCTGTTTTGTTGCGCAGCTCGTGCACATTGCGTGTGACCGTAGTCACAGGGACGGGTGTTTTCTTGCTCATGGAAGCGTTGAAGTAGCTTTTTCTTGGTTTTTTGATTTTAAAAAATCAGAAGCGGCTTTGTACATGGAATTGACTTCGCTGGCAAAGCGCGACTTCGGAAATTTTTCCGCAAAGGTATAATAATATTTGACTGTTTCCTCAAAGCGCTCTGGTTTTTTGGGATCCACACTTTTCCTTGCGTACAGATAAGCGCATTTGACGATGTTGAAATACGCTTCTTCTTCGTAACGGCTGTCTGGAAAATCTTTCAGAAAATTTTTGAAAGATAATATGGCGGCTGGATAATACTCCATGTGCATGTACAACTGGGCTGCCCGGAAGCTTTTCTTTTCCAGTTTCACACGCAATTCATCCATCAAGGCGTTGCATTCGGCCACGCGGTTGCTGCGGGGGTATCGGTTGATAAAATACTGCAATTCCTGAATGGCTTTCCGCGTGCTCGTGGCGTCCAGATCATACCGCGGGGATTGCAGGTACAGGGTATAGGCCGACATAAAGGCCGCATCTTCCGTAAAACCGCTGGTGGGAAAGGTGCCCATGAAATTTTCAAAATAATATTGGGCGCTTTCATAGTCCTTCACCCCGAAATGGCATTTGGCATAATAATAATAAAATTTTTCGGCCTCTGAAGTGCCTCGGGTGATGGTCAGCAATTCTTCGATAAGAGGCAGAGCGCGTTTGTAATCGCCCTTTTCATAAAACTTGAGGGCCACTTGCCTCTTGAGTTTGTAATCCGGCGACTTCAAGGCCCTTTGGTATTCGCTGCAGGAGACAGACGTCATAGCCCACACCAGCAACATGATCAGGAGCGCAAGAGGCATGCGGCTTTTAACGACCCGAGCGAAAGGAAATTGCACGCTTTAAGGATTAAGTTAATTTTGCGCCAAATTTAAAATCAATCCACCGCAACATGGGAGATATTTTTGACAAGGTGCACCGCAGCATGGGGCCCATTGGGCAGTTTTATGAGGTGGCCCACGGGTATTTTTCTTTTCCTAAACTCACAGGGGAAATCGGCAACCGCATGTACTTCCGCGGTAAGGAAGTGCTGGTGTGGAGTCTGAATAATTATTTGGGGCTGGCCAACCATCCTGAAGTGCGGCGTGTGGATGCCGAAGCGGCCGCACAATATGGCCTGGCTTATCCTATGGGGGCCCGTATGCTCACAGGAGAGAGCGATTTGCACGAACAGTTGGAAAGCGGTCTGGCCCAGCTGGTGGGCAAGCCGGCAGGCATGTTGCTCAACTATGGATACCAGGGTTGCATGAGTGTGATTGATGCGCTCACGGACCGCCACGATGTGATTGTGTACGACGCGGAATGCCATGCTTGCATTGTGGATGGGGTGCGTCTGCATCCCGGGCATCGTTTTCTTTTTCGCCACAACGACTTGGATAGCCTGCGCAAGCAGCTGGAGCGTGCCACCCGGCTCACTGAAAGGTCCGGTGGCGGCATTTTGGTAATCACTGAAGGGGTTTTTGGAATGACGGGCGAGCAAGGGCGTATAGCCGATATTGTGGCCCTGAAAAAAGATTTTAATTTCCGACTTTTTGTGGACGATGCCCATGGCATCGGCACCTTAGGTCATCAGGGCGGGGGAGCGGTTCAGGAGCAAAATGCTGTGGAAGGGGTGGACATCATCTTCGGGACCTTTGCCAAATCCTTTGCGTTAATTGGCGCTTGGGTGGCCGGCGATCCCAAAATCATGACCTGGCTCAAGTATAACACCCGCTCCCAGATATACGCAAAAACCCTTCCGATGCCCATTGTGGTGGGCGCTCTGAAGCGTCTTGAATTAATCAACCAGCATCCGGAGTTGCGGGAAAAGCTGTGGACCATCGTAAAAGCTCTCCAAAGCGGTCTTCGAGAAGCTGGTTTCGACCTCGGAAAAACAAACAGCTGCGTCACGCCCGTCATGATGCACGGCGGCCCTGCCGAAGCGTCCAATTTGGTCGTGGATTTAAGGGAAAATTATGGCATCTTCTGCTCCATGGTGGTGTATCCGGTGATTCCCAAAGGCATGATTTTGCTGCGCCTTATTCCAACGGCAGTGCATACTTTGGAGGACGTGGACTACACCATCCGGGTGTTCAAAGAGGTGCGGCAGAAATTGGCGGAAGGTCGTTACGACAAGGTGAATAATGCCTCTCTTCTCAAAGAGTTGGAAGCCCAAAAGGCCACGGCGATTGATTGATTAAAAAATCTTAATTTTGAGGAATTGATACCTCTTTTTTATTGTTCAAAGAGGGCCTGAACTATTAGCATGGGGCGCACCGAATTGGATCCTTCTCTTCTGTATATCCCCCAGGAGGAAATGCTGGAAGTGCTCCCCCGCCACCAGTCGCTGAGCATTGGCATACCCAGAGAAACATCTTTTCAGGAAAACAGGGTCCCTTTAGTGCCTTCTGACATCAGCCGCCTGGTAGGTATGGGACATGATATTACGGTGGAAACCTCCGCCGGGGAAGCCGCCCATTTTCAAGACCGCGATTTCAGCGAGGCGGGCGCCCGCATTGTTTATGATGCCCAGGAGGTGTTTAAGTGCGACATCGTCCTTAAAGTGTCGCCTCCTACGGAAGCCGAACTTCAAATGTTGAAAGGGGGCCAGGTGATCATCAGCGCCGTGCAGCTTGGAAACCATTACGCTGCAATACTTCATGAGCTCATACGCCGCAAGGCCTCAGCCGTAGCCTTCAATTTTATAAAAGATGAAGACGGCATTTATCCCATCGTGCGCAGCATGAGTGAGATAGCCGGGCTGGGGGCCATCCTGGTGGCCGCGGAATATTTAAGCAACGCCAATGGCGGTAAAGGCCTTGTTCTGGGAGGCGTCACCGGGCTTCCACCGGCGGAGGTGGTGATAATTGGCGCCGGCACGGTGGGGGAGTTTGCTGCCCGGGCGGCGCTCGGTTTGGGTGCTTCGGTGCGGGTGTTTGACAATTCTGTTCACAAGCTCAGGCGCTTCCAGACCGATATAGGTCAACGTATTTTCACTTCACTTATCAATGAATCCGTGCTGCGCGAAAGCCTGCGCCGTGCCGATGTGGCGATCGGTTGCCTCCGTCCCAGGCATGGCCGCACGCCTTGCGTGGTCAGCGAATCCATGGTGAGCGAAATGAAAGTAGGATCTGTGATTGTGGACATCAGTATCGATCAGGGTGGGGTATTTGAAACCTCTCAGGTCACTTCCCATCACCACCCGATTTTCAGAAAATACGGGGTCATTCATTATTGTGTGCCCAACATGGCCTCGCGCATGGCGCATTCGGCTTCCTATGCTCTGAGTTCGGTGCTGGCGCCCATTTTAAGGAAAATGGGAGAATTGGGCGGTTTTATTCCCTACCTCAAACGGGATAAGGGATTCCGCCAGGCCGTGTACACCTACAATGGCATGCTCACCAACCGCTATTTTTCAGAAATGTTTGACATCCCCTACAAGGATTTGGAGTTGTTGCTTCTCGCTTTGTAATCCGATAGGGGCACTGCGCATTCCATTTTCGTTCCAGAATCCAGTATTTCGGACGGCGTCTTCTGCTTTGAAGTGGCCATGTGTCGGCAGTATTTGGCATTTTTGCCCTATGAAATTATTCTATCAGGAGCGCGGCGAAGGTTTTCCCATCATCATTTTGCATGGGTTGATGGGTATGAGCGACAACTGGGCCACTGTGGGATCCAGGCTGTCGGGCCGCCACCGCGTGGTCATGGTGGATTTGCGCAACCACGGGCGGTCGCCCCATGAAGACGAAATGGATATGGACACCCTCACCCAGGACATTTTGGATTTGATGGACGACCTGCTTTTAGAAAAATCAGTGGTGATGGGACATAGCTTGGGGGGCAAAGTGGCCATGAATCTGGCACTCAAATTTCCTTCTCGGGTGCAGGCCCTGGTGGTTGTGGACATAGGGCCACGCGCCTACCCGCCCCACCATGGTCCTATTCTGGATGCTTTGGAGAAAGTGCCACTGGCCTCGATTCAGAGGCGGCAAGAAGCCGAAGAAATCCTGGCAGAGGCCGGGCTTCCTGCGGATGTGCGCCAATTCCTGCTCAAATCCTTGGTGCGGGATGAGGCAGGGCATTTTCGTTGGCGTTTCAACCTTCAGGCCATTCGGAAAAATCTCCCATACGTGGGCGCTGCCACCCCCACACACTTGGTGTTTTCAGGGCCCGCCTTATTCATCAAAGGAAGCAAAAGCGACTATCTGAATGACGAAGATGCCTTGCTCATCTCCCGACTATTCCCCAAGGCTTCTTTAGCGGTCATTCCGGACGCCGGTCACTGGGTGCATGCCGATGCACCGGAACCCTTCCTGCAAGCACTGGAAGGATTTCTTCTTACTGTCTGACCTTCTCCAAACCCTAATTTTGCACATCCATCAAGAAAATTTATAATCTCTCTACTTTTTAAGCTTATGACAAAAGGACCTGTTTCCCGGTTTATGGCCCATCATTATCGGCATTTTAATGCCGCGGCGCTCGTGGATGCCGCCAAAGCCTATGAGGCCCATCTGATGAAAAACGGAAAAATGATGATCACGCTGGCAGGTGCCATGAGCACGGCCGAACTGGGCGTCTCGCTGGCAGAAATGATCCGTCAGGATAAAGTGCATATCATCAGTTGCACCGGGGCCAATCTGGAAGAAGACCTCATGAATCTGGTGGCGCACAATCATTACAAACGCGTGCCGCATTACCGCGATTTAAGCCCCCAGGATGAATGGGAACTCCTTCAGCAAGGATACAATCGCGTCACAGACACCTGTATCCCCGAAGAAGAAGCTTTTCGGCGTCTTCAAAAACATATTTTCGAGCTGTGGAAGCAGGCGGACAGCGCAGGGCAATCCCGCTTTCCCCACGAGTTTATGTTCGACCTAATCCGCAGCGGTGTCTTGGAACCCTATTATGAAATTGACCCGAAGGACTCCTGGATGGTGGCCGCGGCCGAAAAGAACCTGCCCCTGGTGGTGCCCGGATGGGAAGACAGCACCCTCGGAAACATATTTGCTTCCTACGTGATAAAAGGTGATCTTAAAGCCAACACGGTACGTAACGGCATTGAATACATGGTGCATCTAAGCCAGTGGTATCGCGAAAATTCCGCGGGCGCCGGCGTAGGCTTTTTCCAGATCGGAGGTGGCATTGCCGGAGATTTTCCTATCTGTGTGGTGCCCATGATGTATCAGGATCTGGGTTGGCACGATGTCCCTTTTTGGGCCTATTTCTGCCAGATCAGCGACAGCACCACAAGTTATGGAAGCTACAGCGGCGCCGTGCCCAATGAAAAAATCACTTGGGGCAAGCTGGGGCTCGATACCCCCAAGTTTGTCATTGAGTCGGATGCCTCCATCGTGGCCCCTCTCATTTTTGCCTGGATCCTTGGCTGGTAGAGGCTTTGGTTATGGCCACCCTCATTCTTGACGACCGCCGGATCCGCCTCATCACGGAACGCTTTGCAGTTTCAGTCCGGGAGTTTTTTCCTTCCGATGCACCGGTGCACCTTGTAGGCATCATGCCCCAGGGCCTTCTTCTGGCCCACATGATCCGTTCTTTTTTTCGGCAGCGTTTTGGGGAAGATGTGCCGGTGCTGGGCCTCTCTTTGGAAAAAAAACGGCCAAGCCGCGAAAGTATCGTTCTGACGGATGGACAGCTGCCGCAGGGCTCCGCATTGATGCTGGTGGACGATGTTTTGAATTCCGGCCGCACGATGGCTTTTGCTGTTTCCTTTTTGTTGGATTTTCAACCCGTTGTATTAAAAACGGCGGTTCTGGTGGACAGGGATCACAAGACCTTCCCTGTGGCCGCGGATTTTTGCGGGCTCCGCCTGGCCACCTCTTTGGAAGACCATGTGCGGGTGGAGCTCGGAGGCCCTTGTGCTGCCTGGCTCGAGGGCTAAGCATGGCTGGCTTTCTTGGTCAATTATTTGAAATGGACCGAGTTTGAGCCTTTCAACTTCAACTTTAAGAATAAGGTCTAGATGTCTTCCTTGCCCGGTTGAAAAAGTTGAGGGTGAGAATTTTTAATGTTTAACGTATCAGCGTCATTTCTTTTGTAAGATATGGAGCTTTAGCCCATTTCTCAATCACCCACACGATGTACCGAGCGTCGCACACGATATTCCGGCACAGATCCGGGTGATAGATAATGTCGCTCATGGTGCTTTCCCAGGCTCTGTCAAAGTTGATGCCAATAAAGCGCCCCTGCGCATCCAGCACAGGGCTGCCGCTGTTACCACCCGTCGTTTGGCAGTTGGTGGTGAAGGCCACGGGCAACCGACCGTCGGGCAGGGCATATGAACCAAAATCACGGGCATCCAACAACTGCTTCACCTCCGGCAAAAGGTCGAATTCGCTGTCGTTGGGAATATATTTTTCCAATATACCCGTGTGCGTGGTCTGAAAATCGTATTTTACGGCATCACGGGGTGCGTAGCCTGCCACGCGGCCATAAGCCACCCTCAGGGTGCCGTTGGCATCCGGCCAGTACCGCCGCGCATCCGGCAGCCAAGTCATCAGCCCCTTCACATAGGTGTGCATATAACTTTCCACCCGGTCCGTCAGCGATTCATAAACCGGATTCACTTCCTCCTGCAGGAGCGTAAACATTTCCTTCGCAATTTGAAAAGCTGGATCATCCTGGATAAGCCGTGCTTTACTTTCGTCGAATTCGTTGAGCAATTTTTTCAAAAAATCGGGACGCATAAAAATAGATTGACGGTAGGCCTTTACCAGGGTTTCCGGATTCTTTAATTTTTTAAAAGTGGTGGGCCACCATCGCCAGAACACAGGGGCCACTGACTCAAAAAGTCCTTGTTCCACTTCTGGGTTGAAGTTTTTGTAGAAGCCATCAATTGTAGTGTTCAGTTTTTCAATATTTTTTTGAGTTTCCTCCTTTGGATGGACGCCGTCCTTACCGACCAGCGCTTTAAAGTTCCATGCGTAGCGCGGCAATTCGGGGCCATACCAGAGAAACTCCACCAGCAGAGCCCGGGCCAGACTCGGCGTGCGCAGACGCCCGTACAGGGCGTTCAAACTGTCCAATGCGGCGCCAAATTCCGGCTGTGTGGATACGACGGTTCTGAACCGCATTTCCAGAGCTTGTTTGGCAGCCACAGCCTGCAAGCGTTCCAGACCCTTGATTTCACCCTGCCATTTTTTCCAGGCGTTGCTGATGCGCGCTTCTTTGGCGGCGTATTGAATGCGCACGGTGTCCGAACGTTTCATGGCCGCATGCAGGACGTTGAGCCCCGCCGTCCGCATGGCCACCCTGGCAGCATCCTCGCTCTTCTGAATGTTTTCGATGGCTGCTGCGGGCAGGTATTGTTGCGTAAAGCCCGGAAAACCGAACACAAAGGCAAAATCCCCTTCTTTCACGCCGGCCAGCGAAACCTCCAGATGCTTCAGCGGCACATAAGGCTTATTAGATGCGCTGTAGGGAGCCGGTTTATTATCCGGGCCCGCATACACCCGAAAAATCATAAAATCCCCATTGTGCCGGGGCCACATCCAGTTGTCGCTGTCGCCCCCAAATTCGCCGATACATTGGGGTGGAGCCATCACAAGGCGCACGTCGCTAAAAGTTTCCTTCACCACCAGCAGGTATTGGTTCCCATAAAACAAAGGCAGCACTTCGGCCGTGTAGTGTGTGCCTTGCTCCGCGTTGCGCTTCAGCCGCTCCGCATTTTCCGCCACTTTCCTTTCCCGTTGCTCCCAGGAATCTCCGACGCCCACGCCGGCCAGCGCCTCCTGGGTCACATCCTCCAGGCGCACCACACGGGCCACGCTCAGGCCCTTGCAAGGCAGCTCCTCCGCCGCCGAGCGCGCCACAAAACCGTATTTCAGATAATCTTTCTCCGGCGACGACAAGGCCTGCAGATGGCTGAAGCCACAGTGGTGGTTGGTCAGTAGCAAGCCCTGGCGCGACACAATCTCCGAGGTGCAGCCCCCTCCAAACAAAAACACAGCGTCTTTCAGACAGGCCCGGTTGGCGTGGTAGATATCTTCCGCGCTGATTTTCATACCCAGGCGCCGCATCTCCGCCTCTGGTCCGGATTTCAGCAGGTGGGGCAACCACATCCCCTCGTCCGCGTGGCCCCGCGCAGCCCAAAGACCAAGAATTATAAGCGCGTTCAGTCGGAGCAGATATCTTTTCCAGAGCGCCATGCGCCAAAAGTACATTCCCTGCAGCTTCCTGGCAAAGTCACATACAACTGCCGAAAGGACATGGCCCAGGCTTTTGTATTTTAATTTTTCAGGGCGTGCCCCCCGGCGGGGCGGGGGCCCGTGGGGCGGCCGCCGCACCCCGCCCCCTACCGGGGGCGACCCCGGGGGTCGTCCCAACCGAGG
>JANWWP010000069.1 GCA_025055575.1 Flavobacteriales bacterium
ATCAGGGCAGTGCCGGCGCCTTCGGCGCCGCCCTCCGCATCCCTCACGCAGGGTAGGCAAGGTGGCTGAGTACAACCGTGCGGTGGCTGAGTAGGCGCCCCCGGCGCCGTATCGAAGCCCCGCGCTATTGTGTGGCCCCCAGGGGCCCGGCTCTTTCCATACCGTTTTTTTTGCAACAATGTATTGTGAACAACCAGTCCTTCGATACGCCGCGCGAAGCGCGGCTACTCAGGAACCGGCTGGGGTGCTTAGGCACCGGCCCTTCGATACGGCTTGCTGCGCAAGCCTACTCAGGGACCGGGTGTGCGGTGGCTGAGTAGGCGCCCCCGGCGCCGTATCGAAGCCCCGCCCTGGCCGGGTTCACAGGGCCGCGCCTTCTTCCATGCGATGGATTGCACTCCACAAAGGTTTTTGAGCAGCCGACCCTTCGATACGGCTTGCTGCGCAAGCCTACTCAGGGACCTGAAAAGAAAAAATATCTTAATTGAAAATATCAGCTTGAAAGGAATTCGAAAGGAATGCCGACATGAGAGATTGCGGACCGAAACATCAAGAGGAGGAGCAGATCCGCGATGTTGGCTCCCCGGGCTGGGCTTGAACCAGCGACCCCCTGATTAACAGTCAGGTGCTCTAACCAACTGAGCTACCGAGGAATTTTCAGGGCCACAAAATTAACACGCCGCCTGGTAATGTGCCAAATTTTTTATCTGCTTTATTTCTAAAGACGTGTCATAAGGTCGAAGTCATTGGATATTCTGCACTTTTGTGCAGCGAAAGGCCGGCTTTGTCTGTATGGAAATAGTGTTCACCTATGCGCCATGGTGGCTGATACCGGGGCTTATTTTATCGGTCTTGCTGACGGGTTTAACCTACTGGCGCAACCCTCGTTTTGCGCCGCTTCCTCGTAAGGCATTGGCTTTGGCAGCCTTGGCACGATGGGCGGCTTTGGCATTAACCAGTCTTCTGATCACAGGGCCTATGCTGCGCCTGACGCGCGAAGAGGAGGAAAAGCCCCTGGTGCTCTTTCTGACAGATAACAGCGCTTCCATGACGCTGCACGCCGACAGCGCTGAGGTACGAGATCGTCTCAGGGTGTTTCTGGATTCATTGAAAAGTCAGTTGTCGGATGATTTTCAGGTCATAGAATTTGCTTTTGGCGTCCGCCTCCAAAGCGCCGACTCATTGAATTTCACAGCCCGTTCCAGCGCTTATGCCCGCGCCATGACAGAGGCTTTGGAGGCCGTGGAGGGCCGGCGATTGCGCGCTGTGGTGCTCACGGGCGATGGGCGCTTCAACGACGGACCATCACCGCTCTATGCGGCACGGGCCTTGGGGGTACCCGTTTTTTGCCTGATGACAGGGGACACCCTGTCGATGGCCAATGCGGCTTTGAGTGACCTGCGGTACAATCAGGTGACGTTGGCCGGCAATCGCTTTCCTGTAGAAGCCACGGTAGAATTTTACCGGATGAAAGGCCGTCAGGCCGTTGTGGAACTAAGGGACGAAAGTGGCCGCTTGGCTGACCGTCAGGAAATTTTAGTGCCGGAAGACCGGTCCACGCGCCAAGTGACGTTATGGGATGTGGCAGAGAAGCCAGGCGTCCTTGCTTACAAAGTGATTGTTCGGGCCGGCGAGGAAACTTACCAGTCAGATAATATTCGAAAGTTTTTCATTGAAGCTCTCAACAGCAAGGTGCGCATTTTGCTGGCTGCGGATGCGCCCCATCCCGACATCGGCGCACTGCGCCTGGCTTTGGAACGCAACAAAAATTTAGAAGTCGCATTAGCTGTGGGCGAACCTTATCCGGATAATATCCAGGCTTACAATCTTTTGGTGCTGCATCAGATACCCGGATATTCTTCCTCAGGTCTTAGGCTGTTGAAGCAGGTTTTGGAGCAACGGATACCATTCTGGCTCATAACCGGTCCAAATACCTCTGCTCAAGGGCTTCAGCAGGCGGGGGCCGGTTTGGTATTGGCCAGCGTTCTGCCAGGGCGGACAGATGACTACTATTTTGCCGTGAATCCTGGATTCAGCGCATTTGAAATAGATGCCGTCATGCGGGAGTTTCTGGAGAAATTACCGCCTTTGGAAACAGCTTTTGGGAACTATCAGCTCCCCCCCTCTTCAGAGGTGTTGTTTTACAGACGGGTGGGAGGCACCGTCAGTGCATTGCCGGTGGCCGCTTGCGTTACGGAAGGCGGGGTGCGTCGAATGTTTTGGCTGGGCAGTGGTTTGTGGCGCTGGCGTATGTTAAACTTTGAAAAGCAAAAAAATACAGCCTACTTCGACAATTTGGTGGAGAAGTTGGTACAGTTTCTGAACGCTGCTTCGGACAAATCCCGTTTCCGTCTTCAGGCACCGGTGTTGATGGATGAAACTCAACATGCTGTGTTCCGGGCCGAGTTGTACAACCCATCTTATGAGCCTGTCTCTTCTGGCTTTGTGGAACTTACCTTGATCGACAGCGCCGGTAGAAAATTTGCCTACACCATGGTGGGCGGCAGTCAGGGCTATGCGTTGGATGCCGGTTATCTTCCGCCGGGAAAGTATTCTTATGAGGCCCGAGCGCGCTTGGGGCAGGAGACTTTTAGTAAAAAAGGGATACTGGTCGTGGAAGCTTTGGACAAAGAACGGCGTCTGAGTGGTAGCGATTTTAATACCCTCTTGGGTATCAGTATGGAAAGCAATGGTGCAGCACGGCCCTGGCTCCAGGCACAGGATATGTTGTCTTTAATCCGGGAAAAGGTGGATGCCCGCAGAGTCATCTGGACCCACACCACACTGCGGCTTCTTTTGCATCAAAAAATATTGTTTTTTGTCATATTGGCCCTGCTTACGCTGGAATGGGGAATTCGCAAGTATTATGGGGCCTATTAAGCCTGAGGATCCAGTTTATTTTTGCCGCCCGTGAATACCCCTCAGCCTTCTCTTATTGTCGTGGGCACGGTGGCTTTTGATGCCATTGAGACGCCCTTTGGAAAATCCGATAAAATTGTGGGTGGCGCCGCCACGTACGCTGCCCTATCAGCCTCTTACTTTACTCCGCATCCGGGCATCATTTCCGTGGTAGGCGATGACTTTCCGCGCGATTTTTTAAACGTTTTATCAGCACACGGTGTGCTTTTGGACGGTTTGGAAATTCGTTCGGGAGAAAAATCCTTTTTTTGGTCCGGGCGCTACCGGGCGGACATGAACAGTCGTGACACTTTAGAGACCCAACTGAATGTTCTGGCCGGTTTTCAACCGCGAGTGCCTGAGCCCTGGCGACGAACGCCCTTTTTATTATTGGGCAATCTGATGCCTTCCATTCAAATGGCCGTGCTGGATCAAATGGATGTCCGCCCTGGCCTCGTCGTGATGGACACTATGAACTTTTGGATGGAGACAGCTTTGACGGATTTAAAAAACGTTTTGGCCCGGGTGGATGTGCTCACCATCAATGATGAAGAGGCCCGGCAATTGAGCGGAGAATATGCACTCGTAGCGGCCGCACGGAAAATTCTTGCCATGGGGCCGCGCTATCTGGTAATAAAAAAAGGTGAGAACGGAGCCCTGCTTTTCCATGGCGACCAGGTATTTTTTGCTCCGGCATTACCTTTAGAAGAAGTATTTGATCCCACCGGAGCTGGGGACACCTTTGCCGGAGGATTTATCGGGTTTTTGGCAGCTACCGGGGATGTTTCTTTCGAAAATATGAAACGGGCTGTCCTGTATGGTTCGGCTATGGCTTCCTTCTGCGTGGAAAAATTCGGCACCGCTCGGCTGATTCATTTGTCACGGAATGAAATAGACGACCGCCTGCGTCAATTTATTCACCTTACCCATTTTGATATACAATTGGAGGATTAACTCCATGCATATTGAAGTTTTTACATTCAATCCTTTCCAAGAAAATACATATCTGGTGTGGGGGGAGGGGAACCGGTGCGTGGTGGTGGATCCCGGGAACAGCACCCCCGAAGAAGAGTTCGTGCTGACGGAAGCAATCCAGGAACGGGGATTAAAGCCTCAGGCCATCTGGCTCACGCACGCCCATGCCGACCACGTGTGCGGTGCAGCGGCCTTGGTCCGGCGTTTTCACATCCCCATTGTGATGCACCCGGCGGATGTAAAACTTTTGAGAGATGCCCCATTTTTTGCAGGCCTATTTGGATTCCGAATGGAGCCAGCGCCAGACCCTGGTTCTTTTGTGGAGGAAGGCCACTTCATGAGCCTGGGAGAGAGCCTTTGGGAAGTGCGCCACATCCCTGGCCATGCGCCCGGCCATGTGGTATTTATCCATCACGAAAGCCGGCAAATTGTAGCCGGCGACGTTCTGTTTCGTGAGAGCATCGGACGCACCGACCTGCCAGGGGGAAATTTTGACCTTCTTGTGGCCGGATTGAAGACCAAACTGTTGACTTTGCCCGAAGATTATGTGGTGTGGCCAGGACATGGCCCATCCACCACCATAGGTCACGAAAAGCGGTACAATCCTTTTTTACAGTAGAATCTGTGGCTCTGAAAAAAAGCTAAGCTTTTAATCACTTTTCCCAAAAAAACAATTTCCAAAGCTTAGGTTTGGAATCATGCCGACGATGTGATTTGACAGGAAAGAAAATGCATGGGTCCAAAGATTTTGCACTCCAAGAGCGTTTCTTTTTCTTTCGTTTAGGCGGAGATTTTCTTAAAAAATAAAATTAAAAAATTAAAAAAGAAGCCCGGAATAGCCGGGCTTCTTCTGCAAAAGTGCTTGAAGTTTTTGTGAACTTAGACTTTCTCCCGCACCTTGCGACGACCGGATGTCGGCGCTTCTGAAGCAGGGGAGGGCACAGGTTCCTGATACATATCGGACGTGGATACCACCACGCCTTTTTGATAGCTGCGCAGACCTGTGCCAGCCGGTATTAGGTGGCCCACAATCACATTTTCCTTGAGTCCTTCCAGGGTATCCTCTTTGCCTCGAACAGCGGCCTCGTTCAGAACTTTTGTGGTTTCCTGGAAGCTGGCCGCGGAAATCCAGGACTCCGTTTGCAAAGAGGCACGGGTGATTCCCTGAAGCACCTGGCTGGAGGTGGCTGGGCGGGCGTCGCGGGCCTGAACCAGCCGCAGGTCACGGCGCTTGAGAAGGGAATTTTCGTCGCGCAGTTTCCGGGCCGACACGATCTGGCCGGGCTTCAGCGTGGTGGAATCTCCGGCATCCACCACCACTTTCATTCCGTACAACTTGTCATTCACTTCCAGAAACTCAAACTTATTGACCAGCTGCCCTTCCAGAAAGTTGGTATCGCCCGGTTCGATGATTTCTACTTTCCGCATCATTTGACGCACAATAATTTCGAAATGCTTGTCGTTGATGCGCACGCCCTGCAGGCGATACACTTCCTGAATTTCGTTCACCAGATATTCTTGCACCTCTGTGGGGCCTTTCACATTCAGGATGTCCGAGGGCGAGATGGCGCCATCTGTGAGCGGCTGGCCAGCGCGCACGTAATCATTTTCTTCCACCAGAATGTGCTTGGACAGAGACACAAGGTATGTGTACTTTTTCCCATCGCGGCTGGTGACAAATATCTCCCGGTTACCACGCTTTACTTTACCCATCGTTACAATGCCATCCACCTCGGAAACGGTGGCGGGGTTAGACGGATTGCGTGCTTCGAAAAGTTCGGTGACGCGGGGCAGACCCCCGGTGATGTCCCCCACTTTTCCGGATTGGCGCGGGATTTTCACCAGTACCGTACCGGCTGAGATGGACTGGCCATCATCCACAATCAGGTGCGCCCCGGCCGGGATGTTGTAACTGCGTAATTCCTCACCGGCTTTGTTCACAATCCGGATGGTCGGGTTCTTTGTTTTGTCCCGACGTTCCAAAATGACTTTATCCGAGAAACCTGTGGTTTCATCAGCTTCAAGGCGGTAGGTGAGGCCTTCCACAATATTTTCATATTCCACCTTACCGTCAAATTCGGACACAATAACGGCGTTAAACGGGTCCCACTCGCAAATGATGTCGCCTTTTTGAACGGTATCCCCGTGATTGAAGTACAATGTTGCACCGTAGGGCAGGTGGGCTGATGTGAGGGGCATCCGCGTGTTGGGATCCAGGATGCGCATTTCGGCAGACCGGCCAATGATCACTTGAGGTTTTTTCCCATTGGGCAGAGCTTCTGCATCCGATTTTACCACCGTACGCAACTCTTCAATTTCGAGGATACCTGAATATTTCGCTTCAATTTTGGATTGGGCTGCACTGCCGCCTGCTACACCTCCTACGTGGAAAGTGCGAAGGGTGAGCTGGGTGCCGGGCTCGCCGATGGACTGTGCTGCAATCACACCTACGGCTTCTCCAATTTCCACCAGCCGGCCCGTGGAAAGATTGCGTCCATAACATTTGGCGCACACGCCTTTGCGCGATTCGCAGGTGAGCACCGAACGGATTTCCACCATTTCGATGGGAGATTCTTCAATAATCCGCGCTTTTTCTTCATCAATTTCTTCTCCTGCAGCCACCACCAGCTGTCCCGTTTCAGGATGGATGACATCCTCCAAGGCGGTGCGACCCAGAATGCGATCATACAGGCTTTCCACGACTTCATCATTGTTTTTGAGCGCTGTCATTTGCAGGCCCCGCAGCGTACCGCAATCCTCTTCATGAATTATCACGTCCTGAGCCACATCCACCAGGCGCCGCGTCAGATAGCCGGCGTCCGCAGTTTTTAAGGCGGTGTCGGCGAGTCCTTTGCGGGCCCCGTGGGTAGAAATAAAGTATTCCAAAATGGACAATCCTTCCTTAAAGTTGGAAAGAATAGGGTTTTCAATGATCTCATTCCCTACATCCCCGGACTTTTGAGGTTTGGCCATCAGACCCCGCATACCGCAGAGCTGGCGAATTTGCTCCTTGGATCCCCGGGCTCCTGAATCCAGCATCATGTACACAGGGTTGAAGCCCTGCTTGTCTTCACTGATTTGCTTCATCAGGATTTGGGTGAGTTTGCTGTTGGTGTGGGTCCAGATGTCAATAATCTGATTGTACCGTTCGTTGCTGGTGATGAACCCTTGGCTATAATTGCTCCAAACTTCCTCCACCTGTTCCATGGCTTCGGCAATCAGGGCATCTTTCTCCGCTGGGATGATGACATCTTTCAGATTGAAAGAAAGGCCTCCCTTAAAGGCTTGAGAAAAGCCGAGGTCTTTAATGTCATCCAAAAATTTGGCCGTGCTCACCACATCGGTTTTCTTGTAGATATCCCCGATGATGTCGCGCAACGACTTTTTGGTGAGCAACTGGTTGATGAATCCATAGCCCTTTGGGGTTACCTGATTGAAGATAACGCGGCCCACGGTGGTTTCAATCATTTTATTTTCCAGTTCTCCCTGCTCGTTACGGACATCCACTTTCACTTTGATGAAAGCGTGCAGGTCCAGTTTCCCTTCGTTATAGGCAATGATGACCTCTTCAGGCCCGTAAAAGGTCATGCCTTCACCTCGGGCAGGATTGCCGGGAATAGATTTTCGACCTTTTGTAAGGTAATACAAGCCCAGCACCATGTCCTGGGAGGGGATGGTGATGGGGGAGCCGTTGGCTGGGTTCAGGATATTGTGTGAGGCCAGCATCAACATTTGGGCTTCCAGGATTGCGGCGTTGCTCAAGGGCACATGCACAGCCATTTGGTCCCCGTCAAAATCGGCATTGAATGCCGTGCACACCAACGGGTGCAGCTGAATGGCTTTGCCTTCAATCAGCTTGGGTTGGAATGCCTGGATGCCCAGCCTGTGGAGTGTGGGAGCACGGTTTAGCAACACTGGATGGCCTTTGAGCACATTTTCAAGAATTTCCCAAATCACCGGATCCTTGCGCTCCACGATTTTTTTGGCGGATTTCACCGTTTTCACCAAGCCGCGTTGGATGAGTTTCCGGATAATGAAAGGCTTGAAAAGCTCAGCGGCCATATCCTTGGGAAGCCCGCATTCATGCAACTTCAGCTCGGGCCCCACCACAATCACGGAACGGGCTGAGTAATCCACCCGCTTACCCAGAAGGTTTTGCCGAAAGCGGCCCTGTTTTCCTTTCAGACTGTCTGACAAGGATTTTAAAGGACGGTTGGCGTCTGTTTTAATGGCGCTGGATTTTCGGGAATTATCCAGCAAAGAGTCCACCGCTTCCTGAAGCATCCGTTTCTCATTTCGCAGAATCACGTCTGGCGCTTTGATTTCCAAAAGTCTTTTCAGACGGTTGTTGCGGATGATCACGCGGCGGTAGAGGTCGTTCAGGTCGGAGGTGGCAAAGCGGCCGCCATCCAAGGGCACCAAGGGGCGCAATTCAGGAGGAATGACGGGCAGCACCTTGAGGATCATCCATTCAGGCTTGTTGGTGATGCGGGTGTTGGCTTCGCGGAAAGCCTCCACCACTTGCAACCTTTTCAGAGCTTCGCTTTTGCGCTGTTGGGAGGTTTCTTTATTGGCCTGGTCCCTCAGTTCGTACGAAAGATTTTCCAGATCAAGCCGTTGCAGAAGGTCGTGCAGCGCCTCCCCGCCCATCTTGGCAATAAATTTTTTGGGATCCCTGTCGTCCAGAAATGCATTGTCTCTGGGCAGTTGATCCAATATATCCGAATACTCCTCTTCGGTGAGAAACTGCATGGGTTCCACTTTGCCTTCCATCACGCCGGGCTGGATCACCACATAGCGCTCGTAATAAATGATGGCTTCAAGTTTTTTAGTGGGAAGGCCCAGCAACAAACCGATCTTATTGGGCAGCGAACGGAAGTACCAAATGTGGGCCACGGGCACCGTGAGGTTGATGTGCCCGCAGCGTTCCCGGCGCACCTTTTTTTCTGTTACTTCCACGCCGCATCGGTCGCACGTGATGTTTTTGTAGCGGATACCTTTATACTTGCCGCAGTAGCACTGGTAGTCCTTGGTAGGTCCAAAAATCCTTTCGCAGAAAAGTCCATCTCTTTCAGGCTTATACGACCTGTAGTTGATGGTTTCCGGCTTCAGGACCTCCCCGCTGGAACGATCTAAAATATCGTCCGGCGAGGCCAGGGAGATAATGATCTTGCTGAAGTCGCTTTCGGATTTGGGATCGGGTTTGAAAGCCATGGTGTTTGAAAGTTTTAAAAAAGAGTAGTTTGGGTTATTCTAAAGTGACTTTGAGACCGAGACCCCTGAGTTCGTGAAGCAGAACGTTGAAGGACTCGGGAATTCCGGGGGTGGGCAGGGGTTCTCCTTTAACGATGGCTTCGTAGGTGCGGGCCCTGCCGTTGACGTCGTCGCTTTTGACGGTGAGCAGTTCCTGGAGAATATGGGAAGCGCCAAAGGCTTCGATGGCCCACACTTCCATTTCTCCGAAACGCTGGCCACCAAATTGGGCTTTACCTCCAAGGGGTTGCTGTGTGATAAGGGAGTAAGGACCAATGGAGCGGGCATGCATCTTATCGTCCACCATGTGATGGAGTTTAAGCATGTAAATGACACCCACCGTGGCCGGCTGGTCAAAGCGCTCCCCGGTGCCACCGTCGTAGAGATAAGTCTGCCCCATTTCTGGCAATCCGGCTTGTTCGGTGTAGTGCTGGATATCTTCCAGGGTGGCTCCGTCAAAGATGGGTGTGGCAAATTTCACGCCCAATTTCTGTCCGGCCCAGCCAAGAATAGACTCATAAATCTGTCCCAGGTTCATCCGTGAAGGCACGCCCAGGGGATTGAGCACGATGTCCACGGGTGTTCCATCCTCCAGGAAAGGCATATCTTCTTGCCGCACGATACGGGCCACGATGCCCTTGTTCCCGTGACGGCCCGCCAGCTTGTCGCCCACCTTGAGTTTGCGTTTCTGTGCTATGTACACTTTGGCGAGCTGAACGATACCGGGCGGCAATTCGTCCCCCACCGTGATGTTGTAGCGTTTCCGCTTCAGCACACCATAGAGGTCATTGTACTTAATGGTGTAGTTGTGCAGCAGAAATTTGATTTTTTCGTTCACCTCGGGATCCTTTGTCCAATCCGTGGGGATGAGGTTCACGAAATTGAGCTTTTCAAAAATTTTCCGCGAGAACTTGGTCCCTTTCTTCACCACTTCTTCCCGGAGCAGGGTGTACACGCCGTTGCTCACCTGGCCATCCAGAATGGTGGTGAGTTTTTCAATCATTTTTTCCTTGAGATCGCCGAAGAGTTTATCATATTCGGCCTCCAACATTTTCAGTTGTTTTTCTTCCTCAGATTTGGCGCGCTTGTCCTTGACGCTTCGGGAGAATAGTTTTTTATCGATAACCACCCCGTAAGCCGAGGGCGAAGCTTTGAGGGAAGCGTCTTTCACGTCGCCGGCTTTATCTCCGAAAATAGCCCGGAGTAGTTTTTCTTCCGGCGAAGGATCGGATTCCCCTTTGGGAGTGATCTTTCCGATAAGGATATCGCCCGGCTTCACTTCTGCGCCCACGCGGATGATGCCATTTTCATCCAGGTCTTTGGTGGCTTCTTCACTCACATTGGGAATGTCAGCGGTTAGCTCTTCCATACCCAGTTTGGTGTCGCGCACCTCCATCACCTGTTCATCAATGTGGATGGAAGTAAACAAGTCTTCACTCACCACCCGTTCATTGATGACGATGGCATCCTCGAAGTTGTAGCCTTTCCAGGGCATGAAAGCCACTTTCAGGTTTCGACCAAGAGCCAGTTCACCATTTTGGGTGCCGAATCCCTCGCAAAGGACATCGCCTTTTTTCACTTTTTGTCCTTTCTTCACAATTGGCCTGAGGTTGATGCAGGTGCCCTGGTTGGTGCGGCGGAATTTGGTGAGATGATACACTTTAACGTCTTCGTCAAAACTCACCAGTTTCTCAGCTTCGGTGCGATTGTAACGAATACGAATGGTGGTGGCATCCACATACTCCACCACTCCGTCATATTCTGCGTTGAGCAGAAGTCGAGAGTCACGGGCCACGCGTTCTTCAAGACCGGTGCCCACGATGGGCGCATCTGGAATGATTAATGGCACCGCTTGGCGCATCATGTTGCAACCCATCAGGGCGCGGTTGGCGTCGTCGTGTTCCAGGAAGGGAATCAGGGAAGCCGCAATGGAGGCGATCTGGTTGCAGCCCACGTCGATAAGGTCGGCCTCGTGCGGATCAATTTCCGGGTAGTCGGCTTCCTTTCTGGCTTTTAGTTTGGGCTTCAGGAAACGGCCTTCTTCGTCAAAAGGCACATTGGCCTGGGCAATAACTTTGTTTTCTTCCTCTTCAGCGCTCAGATACAGCACTTCGCCCTTCAGGTCTATTTTACCGTCAATAATTCTCCGATAGGGCGTTTCGATAAAGCCCAGATTGTTGATTTTGGCATATACGCAGAGGGAAGAAATGAGACCGATGTTCGGGCCTTCCGGTGTTTCAATGGTGCACAGTCGGCCGTAGTGGGTGTAGTGAACGTCCCGTACTTCAAAACCGGCCCTGTCTCTGGATAACCCTCCCGGACCTAAGGCAGACAGCCGACGCTTATGGGTAATCTCCGAGAGGGGATTGGTTTGGTCCATAAACTGGGACAGCTGATTGGTGCCGAAGAAGGAATTAATGACCGAGGATAAAGTTTTGGCATTAATGAGGTCAATGGGGGTAAACACCTCATTGTCGCGCACGTTCATGCGCTCACGGATGGTACGGGCCATCCGGGCCAATCCCACGCCAAACTGGTTGTACAGCTGCTCGCCCACGGTGCGTACGCGCCGGTTGCTAAGGTGGTCAATATCATCCACCAGCGCTTTGCTGTTGATTAATTGGATGAGATATTTAATAATGGCAATGATGTCCTCTTTTGTGAGCACCCGCACATTCATAGGAATGTCCAGCTGCAGCTTTTTGTTGATGCGGTAGCGGCCCACCTCACCCAGGTCGTAACGCTTATCCGAGAAGAACAATTTTTCCAGCACGCTGCGGGCTGTTTCCTGATCCGGAGGTTCGGCGCTGCGCAACACGCGGTAGATGTATTCCACGGCCTCGATTTCAGAGTTGGTGGTATCTTTCTGCAGCGTGTTGTAGATGATTTCGTAATCCGAGGTTTGGGGATCTTCCCGATGCAGCACGATGGTTTTGGATCCTGATTCCAGAATCAGGTCCAGGTGCTCTTTTTCAATGACGGTGCCCCTTTCGAGCAGGATTTCATTACGGGTGAGGGACACCACTTCCCCCGTGGCCTCATCCGAAAAATCTTCCTGCCACGTTTTTAAAACACGGGCCACCAGCTTGCGACCGATGACTTGTTTTAGATTGGTTTTGGTCACCTTCACTTCATCGGCCAAGCCAAAGATTTCCAGGATGTCTTTATCCGACTCATATCCAATGGCCCGCAACAGAGTAGTCACCGGCAGTTTTTTCTTACGGTCAATGTAGGCATACATGACGTTGTTGGCGTCCGTGGCGAATTCGATCCACGACCCTTTAAAAGGAATCACGCGTGCCGAATAAAGTTTGGTGCCGTTGGAATGTCGGCTCTGCCCGAAAAATACGCCCGGCGACCTGTGTAGCTGGCTGACAATGACTCTTTCAGCACCATTGATAACAAAGGTGCCTTTGGGAGTCATGTAGGGAATGGTACCCAGGTACACGTCCTGCACAATCGTTTCGAAGTCCACATGCTCAGGATCTGTGCAATAAAGTTTCAGCTTGGCTTTGAGGGGCACGCTGTAAGTGAGGCCACGTTCGATACACTCATCAATGGTGTAACGCGGGGGATCTATAAAATAATCCAGGAATTCCAGAACAAACTGGTTGCGGGCATCCGTGATAGGAAAGTTCTCCGAAAAAACCGCAAAAAGACCTTCATTTTTGCGGTTGTCTGGAGTGGTTTCCAGCTGAAAAAAGTCTTTGAATGATTTGAGCTGGACCTCAAGAAAATCAGGATACTCCGCAGTGCTCTTGGATTTTGCGAAGGATATGCGGGTGGGTTTATTGGTTTTTGTATTCAAGGTCGTGGGATTTAATGTGTAGAAGGAAAGGTTCGGAAAGGGGTCGGGACAAACAGCTAAAGGCTTGCGCCCGGCGGGCGGGCGAAGCCTTGCTGAAAAGAACAGTATGCGCCTTACTTAATCTCAATCTCGGCGCCAGCTTCCTCCAACTGTTTCTTAATGGACTCGGCTTCTTCTTTAGAAACCCCTGCCTTCACAGTTTTCGGAGCGCCGTCCACGAGATCTTTGGCTTCTTTAAGGCCCAGGCCGGTGATCTCTTTCACGATTTTCACCACTGCCAGTTTAGCCTGACCACCAAACTTAAGTACGACATCAAAGGTGGTTTTTTCAGGAGCACCACCACCTTCGCCGGCTCCCCCGCCGGCTGCAGGGGCGGCCACGGCCACTGCGGCGGCGGCCGGTTCAATGCCGTATTCGGTTTTTAGAATATTGGCCAGTTCCTGAACTTCCTTCACGGTGAGGCCAACCAGCTGTTCTGCGAGAACTTTTACGTCTGCCATGGTTCTTGGTTTTTGTTGTGGGTTTGGGTTTATGATTTAAAGTTTAAGATTTTTTTTCTTCAATAGCTTTCACTAAGCCGGCCACTTTATGAGGGCCCTGAGACTGAAGCGCAGAAATAACGGTATGAATGGGCGCTTGAAGTAAACCGACGATATCCCCGATAAGTTCTTCGCGCGATTTGAGTTTTTCCAAAGCGTCCAGGTGTTGTTCACCCAGATACAGTGCTTCGGAAATATAAGCGCTTTTCAGCACAAAGTGGGGAGATACTTTTTTGAATTCTTTGATCAAGCGGGCCGGAGCATTGGCTGTTTCAGCCACAAGCACGGCGGTGGTAGCGCCCTTCAGGGTGTCGTACACACCCTCGAAATTTTTTCCGCTTTGCTCCATCGCCTTTTTGAGCAGGGTTTTTTTCACCACCCGCATCCGAATATTTTTCTCAAAACACAGTTTCCTGAGCTTCACGGACTTGTCGGCCGTCATGCCGGTGGTATCGGCCAGGTACACATTGTTGTTGGCCTTCAGGAGCTCCACCAGCTCGCCTATGATAGCACTTTTTTCTTCGCGTTTCATGATTGCCGGAGATTATGCGTTAAAAGTGGTGACATCCAGGGGAATGCCCGGACTCATGGTGGTGGACAGCGTGACGCTGCGGAGGTAGGCGCCTTTGGCGCTGCTGGGTTTGAGCTTTATGAGCGTGGTCATGAATTCACGGGCGTTATCCACAATTTTTTCTTTATCAAATGAAATTCGGCCCACGGAGGAATGTACAATACCGGCCTTATCCACCTTGAAGTCAATTTTACCGGCTTTGGTTTCCTCCACAGCTTTAGCCACGTCTGGTGTCACCGTACCGGTTTTGGGGTTGGGCATCAGACCACGCGGACCGAGAATACGACCCAGGGCGCCCACTTTTCCCATCACGTTGGGGGTACAAATAATTACATCCACATCCGTCCAGCCCTGTTTGATTTTTTCGATATAATCATCCAGGCCTACAAAATCCGCGCCGGCTTTGCGGGCTTCCTCTTCCTTATCCGGAGTGCAGAGCACCAACACACGCACAGATTTGCCTACGCCGTGGGGCAACTTCACAGATCCCCGCACCATCTGGTCGCTCTTTCTGGGATCCACGCCGAGGCGCACGCTCAGGTCCACCGATTCATCGAAGCGGGCATAGCTGATTTTTTTCAGCAAATCCGCTGCTTCAGGCAGCGTGTAAACCTTATTGGGCTGGATCATTTCCAGCGCTTTTTTCCTTTTTTTGCTAATTTTTTTCATAGAAGAAAGTCGTTTGCTCTTTGAAGTTAAAAGGGTTGCGGTCCTTCCACCGTCACGCCCATGCTTCGGGCTGTACCAGCCACCATTTTCATGGCCGATTCCAGCGTGTAGCAGTTGAGATCCGGCATTTTCTCTTCCGCAATTTTGCGTACCTGATCCCAAGTGATGCTGCCCACTTTTTTGCGGTTGGATTCCGGGGAGCCGGTTTGAATTTTTGCGGCTTCTTTGATGAGCACAGCAGCCGGTGGCGTTTTAACAACAAAGTCAAACGACTTGTCGGTGTACACCGTGATCAGCACCGGGCATACCTTCCCGGCCTTATCCTGGGTTCTGGCATTGAATTGTTTGCAGAACTCCATGATGTTGACACCTTTGGCACCAAGTGCAGGTCCCACCGGCGGCGAAGGATTCGCAGCGCCTCCCTTAATTTGCAGTTTAATAACTGCGGACACTTCTTTTGCCATGTTTGATATTAATTTTCTTTAGCAACTTGCATGTAATTCAACTCTAAGGGCGTTTTTCGGCCAAATATTTTAACACTCACCCTTAATTTTTTCTTCTCTTCGTTGATCTCCTCAATAACGGCTGTGAGATTGTTGAACGGGCCGTCGATCACCTTCACGGTTTCTCCCACATAAAATGGAATCACCATTTCCTCTTTGCCCAAAAGCCCTTCATCCACTTTTCCGAAGATGCGGTTCAGCTCCTGTTGCCTCATAGGGAGCGGCGCTCCGCCTTTTTCTGCCCCCAAGAAATTCAAGACGCCTGGGGTATTTTTGATAACGTGCGGGAGTTCTCCGGTCAGGTCGGCTTCCACCAGAATATATCCGGGGAAGATGGGCTTTTCTTTGGTAATTTTTTTCCCTTCGCGCAACTGAATCACTTTCTCCATCGGTACAAAAACTTGCCCCAGAAGGTGTTCCAAATGGTTGCGACGGACTTCCAGTTTGATCTGTTCGCACACTTTTTTCTCCTGGCCGCTGATGGCGCGCACTACATACCACTTTTTTCCCGTCGCTGTTTCCATGAGCCGTTAAATCCCGAAGAGTTAGAACAGATTTGTGTAAATTAATTCCATGATGTTTTTGAAGCCCATGTCCATGATAAATACCAGGACGGCAATCAGCAGGGAAGCCACCAGAACGATGATGGAGCTGGTCTGCAATTCCTTGTAGGAAGGCCAGGAGACCTTGTGCATCAATTCATTGTAGCTTTCGCTGATGTAGGCTTTCAATTGCTTCATGGCCTGTTTTCATTTCCGGATGCACGGGCGGAGAGATTCGAACTCCCATCAACGGTTTTGGAGACCGCTATTCTACCCTTGAACTACGCCCGTAACCCTTTTATGAGGTTTTTTCGATAGGTGATTATTTAATGATGTCCGTCACTTGACCGGCGCCCACCGTACGACCCCCTTCGCGGATGGCAAAGCGCAAACCTTTATCCATGGCTACGGGTACGATGAGCTTCACGTTAATGGTCACGTTTTCGCCGGGCATCACCATTTCACGTCCTTCGGGTAACATAATTTCCCCGGTTACGTCCGTGGTGCGGAAGTAAAACTGCGGACGGTATTTGTTATGGAAGGGCGTATGGCGGCCTCCTTCTTCTTTCTTCAAAACATATACTTCGGCCTTGAACTCGGTGTGGGGGGTGATGGAGCCCGGTTTTGCGATGACCATGCCGCGGCGGATATCTTTTTTGTCAATACCGCGCAGGAGCAGGCCCACGTTGTCTCCAGCTTCACCCTTGTCCAGAATTTTCCGAAACATCTCAACGCCCGTCACAGTGGACTTGAGTTTTTCTTCCTGCATGCCCACAATTTCCACTTCGTCGCCTACAGAAACAACTCCTGCTTCAATACGTCCGGTGGCAACTGTGCCACGACCGGTAATGGAAAACACGTCTTCTACGGACATCAGGAAGGGCTTATCAATATCGCGGGGCGGGAGCGGAATATAGGAATCCACGGCATCCATCAGTTCCACCACTTTTTCTTCCCACTTGGGATCGCCGTTGAGAGCTCCAAGGGCAGAACCGCGGATAATGGGCGTATTGTCGCCGTCGTATTCATAAAAACTAAGCAGTTCACGGATGTCCATTTCCACCAGATCCAGAATTTCGGGATCTTCCACCATGTCCACTTTATTCATGAACACCACGATTTTGGGCACACCCACCTGGCGGGCCAGCAGGATGTGTTCGCGGGTCTGGGGCATGGGGCCATCGGTGGCGGCCACAACCAGTATGGCGCCGTCCATCTGGGCTGCCCCTGTCACCATGTTTTTAACATAGTCGGCGTGGCCGGGACAGTCCACGTGGGCATAGTGGCGGTTGGCTGTTTCATACTCCACGTGGGAGGTGTTGATGGTGATACCACGCTCTTTTTCTTCCGGTGCGTTGTCGATGGAATCAAAGGAGCGTTCCTGGGCCAGCCCTCGCTTTGCCAGCACTTTGGTGATGGCGGCGGTAAGCGTGGTTTTCCCGTGATCCACGTGGCCAATCGTGCCGATGTTCACGTGGGGTTTGGTGCGTTCGAACTTTTCTTTTGCCATTGTTCTGTATTTGTTGGTGGTTTAGAGAAAACGATTTAAAAACTTAGAGCCGCTGACGGGAATTGAACCCGTGACCTCTTCCTTACCAAGGAAGTGCTCTACCTCTGAGCTACAGTGGCTGGAAAAAATTTCTACGCCGCCCGGCATGAGCAGGAAGAGCGGGCGACGAGACTCGAACTCGCGACATTCAGCTTGGAAGGCTGATGCTCTACCAACTGAGCTACACCCGCTAAGCGCCATAGACATTTTTTCAAAAAATCAGCGTGGGGAGAACAGGATTCGAACCTGTGAAGGCAAGTGCCACTTGATTTACAGTCAAGCCCATTTGACCGCTTTGGTATCTCCCCCCTTTTTCAAAGAACGTGAGCCGACGAAGGGACTCGAACCCCCGACCTGCTGATTACAAGTCAGCTGCTCTACCAGCTGAGCTACATCGGCCTTTCCAAGGAACTACCCTTCTGTCAAACGGGGTGCAAATGTACAAATATTTTTTCAAACAAGGATTTGAACAGGAAATTTTTAAAATATTTCATGGAGACATCGGGGGCGGCTCTGCTGTATCTAATACTTTTGAAGTGCGTTAATCTTTTGTTATCGTGCACCCTGGCGCTCCCAAGCCCTTGCAAGGCCATTTAGTTTTGCGGCCTTCTATGCTGATAGCTCATATTTTTTTATCGGTGTTCATGGCCGCTTGCTCCACCGCAGAAAAGGCTGTCCGTCACACAGACCGTCAGGAAGCCCGCCAGTGGGAAAGCCAGCGTTTGGCTTTATCTGAAAAATTGGGGATTCATTTAGATAAAGACAGCAATCTGAAACTCGCTGCCGCCGTGGTGGAGTGGCTGGGTGTGCCGCACAGGTCCGGAGGTCAAAGCACAAAAGGAACGGATTGTAGCGGGTTCGCAGGTCATATTTATCGCACAGTGTATGGTATTGAAATTCCGCGGTCTTCCCCAGATATCTATAATGCCTGCATTCCAGTTAAAAAAGAAAAACTGAAGGAAGGGGATTTTGTTTTTTTTAAGGTGGGTTCGCGTTCTATTAACCATGTAGGCATTTATTTAAAGGATGGAAAATTCGCGCATGCTTCCACTTCGAAAGGCGTCATGGTCAGCAGCTTGGATGAAGCTTATTGGACGAAATATTGGTTTTCCGGCGGCCGTTTGAAGCCTTAAACAAGGAATGAACACACAAAATCCTCGCTTTCTCCTTGTAACATTCCCGATATTTTATCTGACTTTATTTTTTCAGTCAGCCTGCGCTCAGGAAGATATTTTGCGGCGCTGGCAAAGGCTTATGATTGAAGCCGAAGCGGGGGATACGATCCACCTTCCGGCGGGCCGTTTTTATTTTTCACGAAGTCTCTCTCTGGACGAAAAGGAGAATGTCGTGATCCAGGGCGCTGGAATGCATGCCACAGTTTTATCTTTCAAAAACCAAACCGATGGGGCAGAGGGTTTGAAAATCAACCATTGCCGCCGGGTGGTGTTGGCCGATTTTTCGGTGGAAGATGCCCGGGGCGATGCCATCAAAGCATCATTTTGTGAAGATATTACTTTCAAAAATATTTTCACCCGATGGACGGGCAAACCCTCAACCAAAAACGGCGCCTATGGTCTGTATCCCGTGTCGTGCGAAGGCGTCCTGATCGAAGGTTGCCGAGCTGAAGGCGCCAGCGACGCGGGTATCTACGTCGGTCAGTCGCGTCGGGTGCGGGTGTTGAACTCCCTGGCGCGGCGCAATGTGGCTGGAATTGAAATCGAAAACTGCAGCGACGCCGAGGTGGCAGGTTGTACGGCCGTGGACAACACCGGGGGCATTTTGGTTTTTGATCTTCCGGAATTGCCGGTGAAGTCAGGCAGCCGAATTCGTGTGCATCACAACACAGTGATCCGCAATAACCATCGCAACTTTGCGCCCCGGGGCAACATTGTCGGACAGGTGCCGCCCGGCACCGGCCTGATGGTGCTCTCCGGAAGCCAGGTGAGTCTGGATCACAACTGGGTAGCCGACAATAAAACCGCTTCCTGCGCCATCGTCAGCTTTTACATCTCGGGAAGACCTTACAAAGACAGTCTATACAATCCGTATCCAAGGGAAATCACCGTAAGCCAGAATACCTTTACCCGCCGGCGTCGCATCCCGGCTCTCAGCCATACCATCGGCTTTTTAGCTTTTCTAAAGTTCGGACGACGCACTCCGCACATTTTGTACGATGGCATTCTACCGCAGGGCGTTTCCGGCCCCAATCCTCATGCCATCTGCATAGGGCACAATGAGAATGGCACCTTTGCCATGCTGGATGCCGGAAACCGTTTCCGGAAAATATCCAAAGCTATGGAACCTTACCGCTGCGAAGGGCGGGTGGTTTCCCTTATAAGAAATCCGTAAGGCAGATTTCGGGGTTTTATTATTTTTTGCACTTAAAAAAATCCGTGATCCGAAAGTCACTTTTTTGAAGATGCATTGCCTGAAAGGTAAAAACGACGTCTGAATTCCATGAATACCTTTTCCATGAATTTAGCCAAATATTTGGCGTACAACGCCCAGGCCAACAATTTATTTTTGAAAAACCTGCAGGAATTTAAAGATCCACCTGAAGTTAAGAACCGTTTAAGCCATC
>JANWWP010000014.1 GCA_025055575.1 Flavobacteriales bacterium
TACATTTGATACGCCATGCCTGGAATGAGAAACAGAGCCACAAGCAGCGCACCGAAAAGCGCGTAGCCCACCGTGAACGCCATTGGCGTGAATAACTTGCGTTCCACCCTTTCGAAGGCAAACAAGGGGAGATACGCGGTAATGATAATAACGGTGGCAAAAAAAATAGGCCGTGCCACTTCCTTCACCCGGGCTGCCACGGGTTTTTCGCTGAGGGGAACCGAGGCATCTTCTTCCCTTATTTTCAGAATGCTTTCCAGCATAACGATGGCGCCGTCCACAATGATTCCAAAATCTATGGCGCCTAAGGAAAGCAAATTGGCTGGAATGTCAGTAAAATGCATCAGGATGAAAGCCACCATCAGGGATATGGGGATGGTGAAAGCCACCAGAATGGCGCCGCGCCAACTTCCCAAAAAAAGAATCAACACCACCACCACCAGTCCAATTCCCTCCAGCAAGGTTTTGGAGACCGTGTGCAGGGTGGCCTCCACAAGATGGGTGCGGTCGAGAAAGGGATGAATGCGGACGCCCTCAGGTAGGATGGAAGTGTTCAATTCTTGGATAGCTTCGTGGATGCCTTTAAGCACTTCCGAAGGATTCTGATGTTTGAGAAGGAGCACAATGCCTTCAATATTGTCCTCATAATCCACACCGCGCTTGTCGCTGTAGCCTAAGGCGCCTTTTCTTTCCAGGTTTCCGTACCGGATTTTTCCTAAATCGCTCAAATAAATAGGCACCCCCTTCACAGACTTCACAACGATGCGCTCCATATCCTCCAAAGTGCGCACAAGTCCAATGCCCCGCACCACATACGCCTGATCCCCTCGGTTCACCATGCTGCCACCGGCGTTGGCGTTGTTTTTTTCGATGGTTTCCACCACTTCGCGCAACGACACATCATATTGCTCCAGCTTGCGGGGATCCAATTCCACCTGATACTGGGTGGTGATGCCCCCGAAGTTGGTGACATCGGCCACACCCGGCACCTGCTTGATGCGTGGGATAATGACAAAATGCTGTAAATCCGTTATTTCACGCAGGTCATGCGTTTTGCTTTCAATAATATATCTGAAAATTTCGCCAGTGGGAGAAGTCAACGGGTCCAAGCCAGGTACAGCGCCGTAAGGGAGTTCAAGGTCGGCCAGACGTTCCTGAATCCGGGTGCGCGCCCAGTAATCGTCCACACCATCCTTAAATACTATCGTGACCATTGACAGTCCAAATGTGCTTTTGCTCCGCATCACATGCATGCCGGGCAATCCGTTGATAGCTCTTTCGATCGGGATGGTGATCTGTTGTTCCACTTCTTCGGCAGCCAATCCCGGCACTTGTGTTACCACCTGTGACGTGACATCCCCGATATCCGGATAGGCTTCCACCGCCAGTTGATTCCAGGAATAGTATCCGAATATGCCCACCAGCACAAACAGGGCGGCTATCAGCCAGCGCCGTGTCAATGTGACGTGAAAAATATTTTTCATTTTTTACTTATACATAAATGATTTCAGAACTATGTCTGAGATTTTTTTACTTGGCTTCGAGCATGTAGAAGGCACCTTCACTAACCACCGGCTCTCCAGGAGATAATCCACTAATAATTTGAACGGATTCTCCTTGGGAAATTCCTGTTTCAACAAATCTTCTCACATAGCTATTTTCCCCATATTTTACAAATACATAACTTTTATCATTGTATTGCAATAGAGCACGGGCTGGAACAAACAACGCTTTCACCGGAGCGTTTTTAAATTTTACAGTAGCATACATTCCCGGCTTCAGGAGGTGCCGGGCATTGTCACACTCCACCAGCACACGGATACTGCGCGTTTCTTCGTCCACCACTTCGTCGATGTGAAATACTTTCCCGAAGAATTTTTCGCCGGGATAAGCAGGAACTGTAATTTCTGCGGCATCCAATTCATGGATAAAGCGGATGTCCTTTTCCTTGACCATGCCCACCACCCACACGCGGCTGAGTTCGGCTACTTTAGCATGGGGCGGGTCATCCGCCCGGATGTAATGGCCATTTACAACTTCATTATCAATGACCTCTCCTGCAATAGGCGAGGTGATCACCAAGGGTTGGCCCAGCACCAGTTTTTCCACGTCCACGCCAAAAATTTTCAGGCCCGCCATCGCATTTTGATATTCTTTCTCTTTCACTTCGTAGTTGGTTTCGGCTTCCTCCAAGTCCCTTTCTGCGCCCACGCCATTGGCGCGAAGATCCTGTTGGCGTTTTAAGGCCAGGCGGGCAGAAGCCAATTCTGATTTAGCCTGAAAAAACAGCTTCTGAGCTTCTGTAAATTCTGGCGACACCAGCTCAAAAAGCGGTGTACCCGGCTGGGTTCGCATTCCCAGGCGGAGGTGCACTTTGGTCACCCGGCCAGAAAAGGGCGGAGCAATCTCTGCATAATAATTCGGGATGGCCCGCACGGTGCCGGCTGTCATGAGCTCCAGATGAAAGTCCTTTTCCTCCAGCGGTTGTGCTTTTATTTTTTGAGAAACAGGGCTGTTGTGCGTTACAAAGACTGTATCTCCCCGCATGGTGAAAGGAGTTTCAGGCTCCTCTTTGGAGGGGCTTGTGCAACACCAGCTAAAAATTGCCAAACCCAAAGCGGCAGTAGAAATACATGAAATAATATTCATACGCAGGATTATATCAGACGAAGTAAAAAATTAGCTAAAGAAAAATATATCAGCAACCCCGTGATGTCCACCACGGTGGTAATAGCCGGGCTGGCCGCTACGGCCGGGTCTCCTCCGAAGCGCCGGACCAGTAAAGGCAAGGCCGCGCCAATAACAGTGGCCGTGACCACCTGAAGTGAAAGCGCCAGAGAAATTGTAAAGGCAATCTGGGATAGAGAGAATTGGGCTGGTATTTCTGTTTCCCAACTCAAAAACAGGACCTTGGCAAAAGCCAGCAAGCCGAGGCACAAGGCCAAAAGAGAAGATACGCGGGCTTCTTTCCAAAGAATCTGAAGCCAGTGTCGAGGCGCCACTTGGCCCAAGGCCAGGGCCCGCACCACCACAGTGGCTGCCTGGCTTCCGGCATTGCCGCCCGTATCGGCCACCATGGGCATATAGAGGGCTAATATCAAAAGTTTTTCTAAGGCCTGTTCATAATGATGTATCACCAGGCCTGAAATGATGCCCAAGGCCGCCAGCGACACCACCCACACCACCCGCCGCCGGAAATGCGCCAGGGAGGAGGTGCCGAGATAATCGAATTGCTCGGCGGCCTCCATGATTCCCATAAATTTTTGCAATTCTTCGCTGTGTTCTGCCTGGATGACGTCCAAAGCTTCCTCATGGGTCACGATGCCCACCAGTTGTTTTTCTTTATTGAGCACCGGAATGGCCACCAAATCATATTTTTCGATCAGGTGGGCCACTTTTTCCCGGGTATCCTGAACGTAAGCGAAAATAAAATCGCTGTGCAGAGCCTCGGACACCCGTGTTTCCGGAGCGGCCATAATCAAATCTTTTAATGTAATGAATCCCAGTAATTTTTGATTGTCATCCACCACGTAGATATAATACACCGTTTTTTTGGAAGGGGCATCTTCACGGACTTTTTGAATGGCTTCGGCACAACTCATATCGAGACGCACCGTGGCAAAATCGGTGCTCATAATACCGCCGGCTGTGTCGGGCGGATAGGCGCTGAGGCGAATCACATCTTCCCGCACCTTTTTGGAAAGAAATGGCAACAATGCGGCCTGCTCCTCCTGCACCAAATGTTGAAAAAAATCCACTCGGCTATCCGAGGGCATGTGCTCAAAGACCTCAGCAAATCTTTTGCGGGATATGGTCCTGAACAAATCCAGCTGGCGCTTGATGGGGAACTCTGAGAAGATGAGCCCCTGCTCGCGCAAGGGGAAGTTTTCCAATACGGAAAACACATACTCGTTATCCAGTTCCTGAAGAATTTCGCCCACTTCCACTACGGGCATCTTGCGGAGCACCGGCACCATTTCGATGATGCGGTCAATCTGCAGAAATTCTTCCGCAAGTTTTTTCATGTCATCTGCTTTCATGCCTTTTCGCTTTAGTCCTCGTTTTTGTGGGCCACGCTCCAGCTCACTTCCGTAACCCCGTATTCGATGGTGAGCCGGCTGGCCAGTTGTTCCATTTCCTGGTCATGACGACCAAAAGCCTGGATTTCGGCCTCAATACAGGCAAAGGCCGGATGTCCGTTGTCGCTGCTCTTGAGAGATCTGAGCCGGAGATGGGGGTCTTTTTTCAGGGCGTCGATGATCATGACGCGCACATGGTTTTCCACCTGTTCTTTGCAGCGGATGCGAAACACATAAAGCATTTGACCGCTGTCTTCTTTTTGCGACGGCAGACTGTTTATAAACAAGCCCAACGGACGCAAGGCCACATGGGTGAGAACCACCATAGCCGCCAACAAGATGGCCTGAAAAGGCAATCCCACACCACAGAGCGCGCCCACGGCTGCAGAACACCAAATGGTGGCCGCGGTATTGAGACCCTGCACGCTGAGGCCATCTTTCATAATCACGCCCGCCCCCAGGAAACCAATTCCGGTTACAATTTGTCCAATGATGCGCGTGGCATCGCCCCGGTATTGGCCCCCCTGAGTTTCGGTTAATGCAAAAGAAATGAATGTAAAAGCAGCAGATCCTAAGGATACCAGCGTGTTGGTGCGCAGACCGGCGCTTTTCTGGCGCCACTGCCGCTCCAAGCCCACCGCCGCTCCCAGGAAGAGCGCGAGGAATAGACGTGTGAAAAATATGTGCAGCATAACTCACGACTCGGTTTGTGCGCCACCTAACCCGACGCACAAAGGAGAGTCGGTTGCGCGTCAGGCCGGTGAAACGCGGTTTTTTCTTCGGGGTTCAGGGTCCATAAGGGATGTCTGAATTCGGGAGCAAAAGTAGGCTCTCTTACAACACCCCGTCATTAGAATTTCATTAGAAAATTATGAGAAAAAAATTAAAGGCAACCGCACTGTGAAAACCGCTCCGAGTCCGGGCTGCGATTCCACATCCAGGCGGCCCTTGTGCAGCTGGATTATTTTCTGACTAAGAGAAAGGCCAATACCATAGCCTGTATGCAAACGGCTTTGTGTGGATCCCCGGTAGAAAGGTTCGAAAATGTGGGGCAAGTCTTCCGCCGGAATGCCCGGACCACTGTTTTCAAAAAAAATGTCCACATAGGCCGCAGAATTCCTTTCTTTAGCAACAGTGTCGCTTTTCTGATCCTGGTGCACAAAGATTTTCCATCGAATGCGACAGGTGTGGTCCGGTGAAAATTTACAACCGTTTTCCATGAGATTGAGAAACGCCACCCGAAGCAAGTAAGCGTTGGCCATTATTTGCATAGGCTCTGGGCTGCATTCTTCAGACGAAGGGATAAAATCCACTTTGTAATCAGGGTGATTTTTTGTGAGCTCATAGGCGGCTTCGGTCAGGATTTCGTCCGGAGCTTCGGGCTTAAATGAGATCCCGGCAGGATCGTAGCTGGCTTTGGCCAGATCCAGCAAGTGGGACACCAACTGCGAAAGTCGTCGGGCATCTTCCAGAATGTGCGTCACGGCTTCCTTCCATTCTGCATCACTGCGGGGGCGGGACAGCGCCAGTTCAGCTTCTGTCATCAGGGCGGCCAAAGGCGTTCTCAGTTCGTGGGCAATATGAAACACAAAACTTTTCTGGGCTTCAAAGGATTTTTCCAATCTGTCCAGCATATCGTTAAATGTATGGGCCAGCCGGGCCAACTCATCTCTGCGGTTTCCGCTATCCAAACGGAGATGCAGGCTGGTGGCGGATATTTTCCGGGCTTTTTCGGTGATGTCCGCAACAGGCCGCAAGGCTCTCCCAGCAAAAAATTTTCCGGTCCAATACAAAGTCAAAAGCGCCAAGGCCAGGGAAAGAAGCAGCGTGTTCCGCAAATTCCGGAGTTTGGCGTAGCCATACTGGTCGTAAGCTGCCGCCGTAATCAGAAATTTCTTGTTTTGGGTGGAATAGACGAATCCCACCGCCTGATAATCCTTAACTTTAAATCGCAAAGTACCCTGATCTATGATCTGCGCGAGCATCTCCGGGGTCTCTTTCACCACATCCACGTCCACAGCATCGTGGTACAGTAAGGCGAATGTCGTATCGTACATGGCCACTTCCACTTCGTCGAGAATCTGCCGGTTGTTGCGGTAAATGTCCTGCAGTATGGCCGGTTCAATACGGCCGCTCAACACCAGTTGAGCTTTGGTGACCCCCTCTTTTTTCAGAAGGGCATAAAATTCTTTTTCCCTGTTTTGGGCCGCTGAAAAATAAATGAGGAGGCTGAACAGGGCAAACAATACGGCGGTGATGGCCGTAAACCATAAAGCTAAGCGATGGCGCAGGGTCATGGGGCAGAGGAAGAAGGGGGGCTGCAATCCAGGTAATAACCTGCGCCAGGCCGGGTTTGAATGAGTTTTCGCCCAAATTCCTTATCCACTTTGCGTCTCAAATAATTAATGTAAACGTCCACGAAGTTGGTGCCGGTGTCAAAATCAATTCCCCAGACCTTTTCTGAAATTTCTTTTTTTGAAATCACGCGACCGGCATTTTCCAGCATGAATTTCAACAATTTAAACTCTTTGGGCGTAAGGTGCAAAAGCTTTCCATTTCTGAACACCTGTTGGGTTTGGGGATTCAATTCCAAATCTCCGCAGCGGTAAGCAGTTTCAGGAATTGGCTTGCGCAGGCTGCGGTTCAGCAAGGCCCGGACCCGGGCCAAAAGCTCTTTAAGTTCAAAAGGCTTCACCATGTAGTCGTCGGCGCCGGCATCAAAGCCCTCCACCTTGTCATCCGTGGCCCCCAAGGCCGTGAGCATAAGAACCGGCAGGTGCGGATAGCGCTGGCGCAGTTGCCTGCAGAATTCCAGCCCGTTGGTTCCCGGTAGTAAAATGTCTGTAATCAACAGGTCATATTTTTTATTTTGAAGCATCAACCCACCCACCTGGGCGTCCGAAGCCCATTCCACAGAATATCCGGCTTCCGTGAGGCTTCTAATGAGAAGCGAGGCCATCCGAGGATCGTCTTCCACAATCAGCACCTGCATGATGAACAAATTTAGGAGGCCCTTCAGAAGTTCAAAACACCCCGTGGTGCCATGCCAACCCTTAGTTTTGCCTGTCAAGTCAAGAGGTGTGGAAATCCGGCGCGGCGCAAAATTCAGGGACACCTGGCAATTGGTCCGGCGGTTGAAGCTTTCCCGATGTATCAATCTGGGCCGTCTGTATTTTAGCTACCAGGCGTCTCGCCTTCTGAAAAAGCCTATCCATGCCGGTCTGCCGGCTGCTGTGGCGGTGGAGCCCACCACCTCCTGCAATTTGCGTTGTCCTGAATGCCCGAGTGGCCTTCGAAGTTTTTCCCGCCCCACCGGCCGACTGTCCCTGGCTGATTTTAAAAATTTGATTGACGAAATAAGTCCCTTCACGCTCTACCTGACTTTATATTTTCAGGGAGAGCCTTATCTGAATAAAGAACTTCTCGACATGGTGGCCTATGCCCATGCGCGGGGCCTTTACACTGCCACAAGCACCAATGCGCATTTTTTAACGGACGATGTGGCCCGGCGCACGGTAGAGAGTGGGTTGTGTCGCCTGATTATCTCCGTGGACGGCGCCACGCAGGATGTGTATGCCCAATACAGAGTGGGCGGACGCCTGCAGAAAGTATTGGACGGCGCCCGGCGGGTGGCGGCTTGGAAAAGACAATTAAAATCCCCCACCCCGCATGTCATCTTCCAATTTTTAGTAGTGCGGCCGAATGAGCATCAAATGGAAGATGTGGCTCGTCTGGCAAAAGAATGTGGCGCCGATGAAGTGCGGTTTAAGACAGCGCAAGTGTACGACTACGAAAATGGCCACCCTCTGATACCGCTAAACGAAAAATTTGCACGCTACCGCCTGCGTGCAGACGGGCGCTGGGAAATAAAAAACGCGCTGGGAAACCGGTGCTGGCGCATGTGGCACTCTTGCGTGGTCACCTGGGACGGACGCGTGGTGCCCTGCTGCTTTGATAAAGATGCCACCCACGTACTGGGACAACTGAATGGCCGCTCCTTAAAAGATGTTTGGAGGGGTTCGGACTACAGGGAATTTCGCAGAAAAATACTTCGGGCCCGAAGGGAAATAGACATTTGTACCAACTGCACCGAAGGCACCCGCGTCTGGGGTCATTGAATATTTTCATTCAGGGATTCCCGCGCGGCCACATTTTCGGAAAGCTCTGTCCAAGCATTCCAGGCTTCCTGAAGGGACTTTTTCACCGCCTCGTAGCGGTCAAAGACTTGAGCGCCCTGGTTCAGATAAGCGGCTGGATCCGCGAGCAGTGTCTCGAGGTTTTTTTGTTCTTTTTCTAGCGCTTCAATTTTTCTCTCCCAGGCGTCCAGCTCTTGCCGAAGCTTTTTTAGTTCTTTGGAATGTTCTTTGGAGAGGCGTATTTCTGCCGTGGCTGGGCTGTTTTCGGAGCGTTTTGAAGAAGGCGTTGCAGGCGCGGCGTATTCTCTCAGGCTGTCGCGTTGCCTTTTTTCCAACACACTTTCCACGCCCTCCAAATGCATGTGGATGCCATCGGAGGCGAACTCCCACGTGTGGGTACATAGGCCTTTTAAAAAATCCCTGTCGTGGGACACCACCACCACCGTGCCTGCGAAGTGCTGCAGTGCATTTTTTAGGATGGCTTTGGAAGCCATGTCCAAATGGTTGGTGGGTTCGTCTAAAATCAAAAAGTTGAAGGGTTGCACCAGAAGTTTTGCCAAAGCCAGACGCGACTTTTCGCCCCCCGACAACACAGAAGTTTTTTTATACACACTGTCCCCGCTAAAAAGAAAGGCGCCCAGAATGCTGCGTACCATGGGAAAGGTATCGTAAGGCGCTGCCGTTTCTTCCATTTCTCTTAAAACAGTATTATGGGGATTATGAGTAGAAGCCACATCCTGGGAATAAAAACCTATCCGCACATTATGCCCTATTTCCAGCCGGCCTTCTCCCTGAATTTGTCCTGCCAACATGCGGGCCAGTGTGGTTTTTCCCATTCCATTGCGCCCAATCAATGCAATTCTGTCGCCGCGGGCGATGCAAAACTCTATGGGACCGAAGATGCGGCGGCCATCGTAGGTTTTTGAAACGTTTTCGCCACGAACCACCGTTTTTCCTGAAGGCTGTCCATTCGGGAACCTAAAATGTATAGAAGGAGCTTCATCATCCTCGTCCTCTATGGTTTCCATCCGCTCCAATTTTTTTATGAGGGATTGGGCAAACGACGCTTTGGTGGCCTTGTAGCGAAAACGATCAATATTTTGCTGCAGGCGTTCCCGTTCTTTTTCCTGGTTGCGGCGGGCAGCCTCCAAAGTGGCGCGACGTTCGGCCCGGGCTGCCACAAAGCGGCTGTAAGCAAAAGGATAGTCGTAGAGTTTGCCGCCGCTGATTTCCAGCGTGCGGGCTGTGGTGTTATCAAGGAATTCCCTGTCGTGGGATATAAGCAGGATGGCAGAAGGCGTGGTTTTCATAAAATCCTCAAGCCACATTATGCTTTCGATATCCAAATGATTGGTTGGTTCGTCGAGCAGAAGGAGGTCGGGAAGGCTCAGCAGAAGGCGGGCCAGTTCGGCGCGCATCTGCCACCCTCCGCTTAGGCTTCCCAGAGGCTGACGCGCTATTTCCTCGGAAAAACCCAGACCCGTCAACAGGCGTTCGGTGCGCTCCTCCTCCGTTTGAGCATCCAGCAGGCGCAGGCGCTCCTCCAATTCGTGAAGCTCTTCCGTAAGAGAAAGCGTTTCTTCCATCCCAAGCTGCACAGGTTTTTCCAAAACCTGGTAAATCTGTTCCACCCGGT
>JANWWP010000016.1 GCA_025055575.1 Flavobacteriales bacterium
CGCCCGCACCCATGCCTTTGTAAACCACAAATTTTCCAGCCGCCACAGTCTGCGTAGCGGGCTGTACTATACCCAGTTTTTCTTCGATGTGTTATCCGCAGGCCTGGTTCCACAAACGGGTTTGGAGGGCGTCTTTTTGGACAGCCGCGGCAGCACTGGGCTGGCACAGGCCTACGGACAGTGGCAATATCGGTTTTCAGAAAGGCTGGAAGTGACAAGCGGCGTGCATCAAATGTGGTTTTTGCTGAACAACAGTCTGCGCACTGAGCCAAGAGCCGGCCTGAGCTGGCGGCCAGCCCAAAACCAAAAAATCAGTCTGGGGGTGGGACTGCACAGCCGTTTGGAACCCGTCTCCACCTACCTGATCCGGCCTTCCGGCGTTGCTGCCCTGGGGGAAGCCAACCGATCCCTCAGGCCGGCCGGAAGTTTTCACGCCGTAGCCGGTTATGAGATGACCCCGGGCGGGGACCTGCACCTAAAAACCGAGATCTATTATCAACATATCTACAAAGTGCCTGTGGATACAACCCCCGGAAGCCAATTGAGTGTCTTAAACCTGAATGCTGAAATCCCACGGGTGGTATACGCCAACAGAGGCTTTGGACGCAATTACGGTTGGGAACTCACGGTGGAAAAATTTTTTTCCCGCCATTATTTCTTCCTGTTCACCGCTTCCCTGTTTCAAGCTGAATATAGCATGGGAAAAGGTCAGGTGTGGCGTCCGGGACGCTTCAGCGCGGGCTATCTTTTCAACGGGTTGGGCGGGTATGAGTGGGTCTTCGGGCGGCGGCGCCAAAACACCTGGAGTCTGAATCTGCGCGGCCTTTGGCGCGGAGGCAACCGATTCACCCCTATTGATACGGCGGCTTCCATTGCGGCAGGCCGCGAAATATTAGACGCTCACGAAGTGTTTGCCCGACGCCTGCCCGCCTACCTGCGGGTGGACTTCTCCACTGTTCTGCGTTTAAATTTTAAAAAATGGGCCTTAGGACTGTCCCTGGAGGTTCAAAATCTAACCAACCGACGCAATGTAAACCGCTATTTCTTTGATCCTTACAGCCAGCAGGTGCGCACAGCTTATATGTTTGGCATAATGCCGGTCTTCAATATTAAGGCTGAGTTTTAGGCGGCCTCTGGGTTTTTGTCGGGATGCCAAGTTCCTCAATAAATGTGAGACAAAAAGCCTTAATACTGTCGCGCACGCTCCGGAAGGCGCGCAACACTTCTTCGGCAGGACCGGTTTCCCGGGCGGGATCCGGGAAATTCCGGTGCACGTGCTTCACCCGGGCCGGCATCCAGGGGCAGCGTTCGCGGGCGTTGTCGCACACCGTGATCACGTAATCAAAATCCAGGTGGCTGTAACGATCCAGAGTGTCGGAACTGTGGTGGCTGATATCCACCCCGTCCTCCTCCATAATTTTCACGGCCAAAGGGTTGAGGCCGTGCGCCTCCACGCCGGCGCTGTACACTTCCAAGGCTTCTCCGCCAAAATGCTTTAAATATCCTTCAGCCATCTGACTCCGGCAGCTGTTGCCCGTACAGAGAACCAAAACACGAATCTTTTTCATATCCCCAAAACCATTGTCCATAATAGTAGGAAAATTTGACTTAAAATCATGTGGTCTAACATAAATTATAATTAAGTTTAAAATAAAAATGACATAGCGGGAAACCGCCTCAATACTTCCATTTTTTCGCAATTCCCACAAGGGAGAGCATCACGGGCACTTCAATCAGCACCCCTACCACCGTGGTTAGAGTGGCTCCCGATTGCAGCCCGAACAAGGCAATGGCCACTGCCACGGCCAATTCAAAAAAATTGCTGGCACCTATCATGGAAGCCGGAGCGCAGACGTCATAACGGAGACCCAGCTTCCGGCCCAAAAGCCAGCTTACAAAAAAAATGATGTAGGTTTGTAAAATCAATGGCACGGTGATCATGAGGATAGAGAAAGGCCGCGTGATGATATAGTGGCCTTGAAAAGCAAAAATTAAAATAAGTGTCAACAACAATGCCAGAATGGAAAAAGGTTTTAATGCAGGAAGAAACCGGCTTTTAAATTTTTCTTCTCCCAGTCGCCTCAAAAGCCAATTTCGACTCGCAAACCCTGCCAGCAATGGAATGCCCACAAACAGCAGAACCGACAAAAACAAAAGATCGTAAGGCACCGGTATAGCGCTTAAGCCAAGCAAAATCTGAACGATGGGCACAAACGCCACCAAAAGGATGAGATCGTTCACGGCCACCTGTACCACCGTATAGGCCGGATTTCCCCCGGAAAGATAGCTCCACACGAAAACCATGGCGGTGCAGGGGGCGGCTCCAAGCAAAACGGCGCCGGCCACATATTCCTGAGCTTCCCGAGGTGTCAGCCAAGGCGCCCACACATGGTTGAAAAACAACCAGGCCCAGAGAGCCATGGTGAAAGGCTTCACACACCAGTTGATGAAAACCGTGAGACCCAAGCCCCTCCATTTTTGGGCGGCCGATCGGAGCGCTCCAAAATCAATTTGCACCATCATGGGGTAAATCATACACCACACCAAGGTCACTACAGGAATGTTCAGGGAGGCAATTTCCCAGCGGCTCACCTTTTCCACCACATTTTCCAGATGTTCTCCAATTAAAATTCCTAAGGCCATGCAGGCTAAGACCCAAAGCGTCAGGTAGCGCTCAAAAAACCCCATATTAGATTTTTGGAGGCAAAGAAATGAAGGGGGGGAACAATCCTTCAATACAATGGCAAAACTTAACATAATTACAATCCAATCTTTAGAAAAAAAAAACTTAAGGGTAACGTTCATGCTGAAATTTTGTGACAAATCATAAAATGAGAAAAATTCTACTACTCGCTCTCCTCCTCGTTTCTGTAAATGGATGGTCTCAGAATGTCGGTATCAATACGGATGGCTCCTCCCCGGATGCTTCGGCCATTCTGGACATCAAATCCACCGATCGCGGCCTTCTCGTTCCCAGGGTTAGTCTCACCAATGTGTCCAGCGCCAGCCCCGTCAGTTCTCCCGCCACAGGCTTGCTGGTGTATAACACCAACGCCACCGTGACGGGGGGCCATGGCGCTGGCTTTTATTACTGGAACGGCACCCAGTGGGTGCGTTTGGATGCGAGCAACAGTGGCGACTGGCGGCTCACGGGTAACGCGGGTACCTCGCCTTCTACCAACTACTTGGGCACCAGCGATGCCACAGACCTTTCCATCCGCACCCATGGCGCAGAACGTATCCGGGTTTCCAGTTCGGGTACTGTGCGGCTCAACAACTACACCACCGACAATGTGGTGAAAACGTCCGGAGGGGATGGCACCTTGACGGTGGGTGCCGTAAATCTGGCTTCTTCGGAAGTGACGGGCATCCTACCCATTGCCAATGGGGGCACCAACAGCAGTGCAACCCCTACGGCCGGGGGGATAGCTTATGGAACGGGCACAGCCTACGCCTTTACTTCGGCGGGTTCTTCGGGCGATTTGCCGGTTTCTGCCGGGTCCTCCGCTCCGGTCTGGACAAATCCCAATACCCTCT